>DASVEH010000035.1:0-8475 GCA_036380655.1 Candidatus Limnocylindria bacterium
GATCGCTGCGGGGACATCGTCCGCGGACACATTGAGCACGGACTCGTAGATTCCGGCGAACGAGCGGTCGACGCCATCCTCGGCGATTCCGCTCGAACGAACTGCGAAGGGCCCTGGGCCCAGGTCCAAGGCACCGGCGCCTGACAACCATCGCCGCTCCTCGGACGACATGTCGCCGGCCGCTGCCCCGAGGACGATCCCGTCCGGGACACGGACTCCAGCGGCCATCAGCTCCCCGAGGCTTGCGGCCTTGCCGCCGACCTCGGCCACGTCGGACATTCGCACGTCGGCAAGCCGCCGGGCTGCCGTCGGACGTGTGGCTGTCGCATTCATCATCGCTTCCTCGCAGTCGCTGAGGCGATGACTGCGTGGATTGCCCAATCCACGTCATCGGCCACCTCCTGGACCGATGAGCCGAGCTGATCGCGCCACAGGCGCAGGGCCGATGAGGCCGTGAGGATCACCAGCAGGCGAGCGATCCGATCACGATCCGCCTCGGCTGGCCTCGGCACGACGGAGTCCGCCAGCCGACGGAACATCGCGAGCCGATCCGGCATGTTGAGCGCCCTCACCTCCTCCGAGGCCGGGCTGGCCATCGCCACGCGCGCGAGGTCGCCGAGTGAGTCGGTGCGCTCGAAGTACGCCGGCAATCCATCCAGGAGCTCGTCCATGGAGCGCGGGATCGCCAGTTCGCCGAATCCGGCCTGACGCACGACATGCGGGTAGACCGCCGCGAGGAGGTCTCGCTTCGTCGCGAAGTGCCGGTAGATGGTCGGGACGGACACGCCCGCCTCCCGGGCAACGGCGGGGATGGACACCAGGGCAATGCCTCGAGAAATGACCCGCACGGTGGCGTCGAGGATGCGCGCCCGGGTCGCCTCGGCCTGCTCGGCTCTTAGCTCGCTCCGATACGCGCGAGCACTGCCCTTGGCGATATGAGTCATATCGTCAATATAGGAGTCATGTCAAGGCGACACAATTGAGGCGCAACAGACCCCTGTGATATCCTCCCACCGATGCGTTGACGCGGGAGCAGTACGCGCTGTGCCTCATGGATGGGGCCTCGTACCGAGCGAGCCGGAGATGGTGCAAGCCGGCGTACGAGGAGCGCGGAACTCACCTGCCGAGCAGCACAGGCGACGAGTCTGAGCCGGGTGGCGCCCGATAGCAGCGCCGACGAGTGGACCGACGATACCGTGGGGTTGTAGCTCAGCTGGGAGAGCACCTGCATGGCATGCAGGGGGTCGGGGGTTCGAGTCCCCCCAGCTCCACCACTTTTCATCGGTCAAGCTCAGGTGGTACCGCGAAGATGTGAGCCCCTTCGTCCTGGCGACGGAGGGGTTCGTTGTTGTCCGGAGATGCGCCGATGATCCTGACCGGAGCTGGCGAAGCGAAGACGGCCCGAGACGGCCGGCGCTGGACGCTGCGCCCGGGACGGCCGACCGACGGGCGAGCGCTGGCGCGCCTGTTCGCCGACGTGCGCAAGGAAGGTCGCTGGCTGATCACCACGCCCGGCGCCATCAGCGAGCCGTCCGAGGCCTTCTGGATCAGCGAGCTGATCCGCGCCGAGGAGAGCCTGGCGCTGGTGGCCGAGGCAGACGGCGAGATCGTCGGCAACGTCCTGGTCAGCGTCGACCGCGGACGCGCGACGGAGCACATCGGCGTGCTCTCCATCTGCATCGGGATCGATTGGCGCGACGTTGGCATCGGGACCGACCTGGTCGCCGGCGCCCAGACATGGGCCCGGGAACGCGGCCTCCGCAAGCTCTCGCTGGGAGTCTTCCCGGACAACGAGCGCGCCATCGCCGTGTACGAGCGGCGGGGCTTCCAGCGCGAGGGGCTGCGGCGCCAGCAGTACCGATCCGGCGACGAGTACCGCGACGAGGTGCTGATGGCCTGGTTTCCGCAGGAGGAGGCCGCACGATGAACATCGCGCCTCCGTCCGTTCGCGCCCGAGCTTTCGACGCATGGGCCGATGACTACGAGCGCTACCGGCCCGGCTACCCGGCTGCCCTGTTCGACCTGATCACGGACCGGCTGCACCTGCCTGCCGATGCAACGGTGGTCGACCTGGGAGCCGGCACCGGCAAGGTGGCACGCGCGGCCGCCACGCGCGGCTGGTGGGTGACCGCCGTCGAGCCGGGCGAGCCCATGCTGGCCGTGCTCCGCGCGCACGCCGCCGTCGAGGGGGTGGACATCGACGTCGTCCGCGCGGGCGCCGAGGACACAGGCCTGTCGAATGCCTCGTTCGATGCCGCCCTGGCCGGCGAGGCGTACCACTGGTTCGACGCCGCGGCCGCACTGGCCGAGATGGCGCGCATCGTGCGACCCGGCGGCGGGATCGCGTTCTTCTGGAACGTCGTCGACGAGGCCCGATCGCCGCTCGTCGCCTCCGAGCGCCGGCTGGTGGCGGAGTACGGGATCGATGGCTCGGACGTTCGGCGGCCGGGCCCTCAGCCCGAGACGCGGGATGCGGTCGTCGCATCCGGGGCCTTCGACGAGCCGGAGTTCGTGCAGGTTTCGCACGTCGTCGAGATGAGCGGCGCCGACTACGTGGGCCTGGCGTACACGAAGTCCCACCTGCGCACCGCGCCCGCCGACGTGCAGGAGGCATACGGCCACGCCTTCCGCGACATGCTGGCCGGGCATGACATCGGCCCGGTCGATCGGATCGAGGTGCCCTACATCGTGGACTGCTGGATCGCCAGGAGGAGAGACGCATGACGACCGAGACCACGCCCCGGGCGCCGCGCGCCGAGCGCTTCGACCCGTCCTCCTTCGAGGGCAAGTGGCGGGAGCGCTGGGAGGCCGATGAGCTGTACGTCTCCCGTGACGACGACCCGCGTCCGAAGCACTACATCCTGACCATGTACCCGTATCCGTCGGGCGACCTGCACATCGGCCACTGGTTCGCGATGACCGGTCCCGACATCGTGGCGCGCATGCACCGCATGCAGGGCGAGAGCGTCATGTTCCCGATGGGCTTCGACGGCTTCGGTCTGCCCGCCGAGAACGCGGCGATCGACCGCGGCATCCATCCGGCGACGTGGACGTACGGGAACATCGACAACATGCGCCGCCAGATGCGGTTGATGGCCGCCAGCTTCGACTGGTCGCGCGAGGTCGTCACCTGCGACCCGGAGTACTACCGCTGGCAGCAGTGGCTCTTCCTGAAGCTGTACGAGGCGGGCCTGGCCTACAAGGCGATGGGCGCGGTCGACTGGTGCCCGAAGGACAAGGTCGTGCTGGCCCGGGAGCAGGTGGAGGGCGCCGAGCGCCGGTGCTGGCGCTGCGGCACGCAGGTGGAGAAGCGCGACTTGGAGCAGTGGTGGTTCCGGATCACGAACTACTCCGACGAGCTGCTGAACTTCGAAGGCCTCGACTACCCCGAGCCGATCAAGTCGATGCAGACGAACTGGATCGGACGGTCGGAAGGGGCCGAGATCGACTTCTCCACCGAGCCCGATGACGTCGCGCCGATCCGGGTCTTCACGACCCGCCCCGACACGGTGTTCGGCGCCACCTTCATGGTGCTGGCGCCCGAGCATCCGCTCGTGTCGGTGCTGACCACGGAGGACCGCCGCGCCGACGTCGAGCTGTACGTCGCCGATGCCCGGCGCGAGACCGAGATCGAGCGCATGAGCACCGAGCGCGAGAAGACCGGGGTCTTCATCGGCGCCCACGCCATCAACCCGATGACGCAGGAGCGCATCCCGATCTGGATCGCCGACTACGTGCTGCCCGGCTACGGCACCGGCGCGATCATGGCCGTCCCCGCCCACGACGAGCGCGACTACGAGTTCGCGACGAAATTCGAGCTGCCGATCCGCTACGTCGTGGCGCCCGCCTCGGGCGAGCTGCCGGAAGGTCGCGCGCTGGTCGAGCACACCGCGGACGAGGTCCTCATCGACTCCGGCGAGTTCACCGGCATGCCGGCGGCGGACGCCATCGGTGCCATCACGAAGGCGCTGGAGGAACGCGGACAGGGTCAGCTGGCGGTCACCTATCGCCAGCGAGACTGGGTGGCAGGCCGCCAGCGCTACTGGGGCTGCCCGATTCCGATCGTGTACTGCGACGAGCACGGCGCGCAGCCGGTGCCGGAGGACCAGCTGCCGGTCGTGCTGCCGCTGGACGTCGACTTCGCGCCGACCGGCGTCTCGCCGCTGCAGTCGCACGCCGGCTTTCTGACCGCGAGCTGCCCGACCTGCGGCGGTCCGGCGCGGCGCGAGACCGACACGATGGACACCTTCGTCGACTCGAGCTGGTATTTCCTGCGCTACTGCTCGCCGGCGTACGAGGACGGTCCGTTCGACCGGGTGAAGGTGGACGAGTGGATGCCGATCCACCTGTACACCGGCGGCAGCGAGCACGCCGTCATGCACCTCATGTACTTCCGCTTCTTCACCAAGGCGCTGCGCGACCTCGGCCTCGTCTCAATCGACGAGCCCACCCTGAAGCTGCGCAACCAGGGCCAGATCCTGGGCGCCGACCACAACCGGATGAGCAAGTCGCGCGGCAACGTGCAGGCACCCGATGAGCTCGTCGCCCGCTATGGGTCCGATACGGTGCGCGCCTTCCTGATGTTCGTCGGTCCCTGGGACCAGGGTGGCCCCTGGAGCGCAACCGGCATGGAGGGCATCCACCGCTGGCTGGGCCGCGTGTGGGGTGCCGCGCAGCCGACCGACCGCGACCTGCAGCGCGCGGCGGCCAACGACGGCGAGATGGTCGGAACGGTGGAGGAGATGGAGCGCGCGCTGCGGCGAGCCACCCACACGACCATCGCGGCGGTGGGCGAGGACTATGACGGCTTCCACTTCAACACCGCCATCGCCAAGCTGATGGAGCTGACGAACGCGATCGTCCGCGCCCGCGAGGCGGGCAGGGCCGGCGGGCAGGCGTACGCCGAGGCGGTCGACACGCTGCTCGTGCTGCTGGCGCCGATCGCGCCGCACGTCGCCGAGGAGCTGTGGGAGCGCCGCGGCCACCCGTACAGCGTGCATCAGCAGCCCTGGCCGGTCGCCGACCCGGCGCTTGCGGCCTCCGACACGCTCGAGCTGCCGGTTCAGGTCGACGGCAAGCTGCGCGATCGGCTGGTCGTCACCGTCGACACGCCGGCGGACGAAATCGAGCGCATGGCGCTCGCCTCCGAGCACGTCCAGCGTTACCTGGCCGGCCGGCCACCGCTGCGCGTCATCCAGATTCCCGGGCGCCTCGTCAACATCGTCACGCCGAGGGAGTGAGCCGGTAACCGTCCAGTAACCGGCCGATAAGGCGCCTCGCGGTAGCCTGCATCCCTGCTTCCGATGCCCGGCGTCGAGTGCCCGGGCGCCGGGCTTCGGACGCAGCTGCTCCCCGTTCGCCCTCGCCTCCCACGTGTGGAGGCTCGTCACGTGTCCCGATCCGACCGGATCATGATCGCCGCCGGAGGCGGCGCGCTCATCCTCGCCCTTGCGGCCGCCTGGCTGGCCCTCGCGCCGTTCGACGAAGCACCACCCGGGCTCGCCGCCGCGGGGCTCGCCGTCCCGACGGCGGTCCCGAGTGGACCGGCGCCGTCCGCCGCGGCGGTCGACGGAACGATCGTGGTGGATGTCCAGGGCGCGGTGGTCGCGCCCGGGGTCCGTGAGCTGCCCGCCGGATCCCGGATCGCGGACGCGATCGGCGCCGCGGGCGGCTATGCGGCCGATGCGGACCTCGCGGCCGCCGCAGCCAGCATCAACCTCGCGCAGGCGATGGGCGACGGGGAGCAGATCAGGGTGCCGCGCATCGGCGAGGCACAGCTCGCCGCCGGAGGACCGACACCGTCGGGGGCTCCGCCCGCGACGGGGACCGGCGGCGGCGCGGGGCCGATCAACCTCAACACGGCGACGCCCGAGGAGCTGGAGGCATTGCCGGGCATCGGGCCGGTGACGGTCCAGAAGATCGTCGCCGCGCGCCAGGAGCAGCCGTTCGCGTCGCTCGACGACGCCGTCCAGCGCGGCGTCATCAACCGCGGGCAGCTGGAGGACATCCAGGACGTCGCGACCGCCGGCTGAGGCGTGGGAACCGGACGCTTCGCGCTGCCGCTGGCGCTGGCGGGGGTGACAGGCGGCATCCTCGCCGCCGACCTGAGCCTCGGCCCGCCGCTCGTCGTCCTCCTCGCCGCCGGGGTGGTGGCCATCGCCGTCGGCGCCTTGATCGGTGCATCCGGCTCGGTCGGCGGCATCGTGCTGCTCGCCGGCGTGACGCTGGGCTCAGGCGCTGTCGGGGCATGGCGCCAGGCAGCGACCGATCCTTCGCGCCCGACCGAGGAGCCCTCGGTGATGGCTCTCGTCGACGACGAGGAGCACGAGCTCGTGGGCACCGTCATGGACGACCCACGGCCGCGCGAGGACCGGGTGCAGCTCGTCCTCAGCGAGCTCGTCGTCGACATCGGGGGCAGCGCGACGGCGCTTGCCGACCGGCTTCTCGTCTGGATGCCGCGCGGCATCTCGGCCGGGAGCGGCGACCGGCTGCGCATTCGAACCAGGATCGAGCTGACGGAGGATTTCGATGGCTTCGCCTACCGCGAGTACCTGGCGCGGCAGGGGGTGGGCGCCATCGGGCGGCCTCGGTCCGCGGAGCTGGTGGCGTCGGCAAGCGGACCGGCGGCGATCCTCGCCGCGGTCCGGAGCGCTCTCCTCGGTGGGCTGAACGACATCGTGCCGGAGCCGGAGGCCGCGCTCGGCGCCGGGATCCTGCTCGGCGTGCGGGCCTCGATCGCCCCCGAGATCAACGATGCCTTCGCCACGGCGGGCCTCACCCACGTCGTCGCCATCTCGGGCTGGAACATCGCGATCGTCGCCGCGCTGGTCGCGGCAATGGCACGCCCTCTCGAGCGGCGCCCGGGTGGACGGTGGACGACGGCGTTCGTGGCCGCAGCCACGGTGGGTGGCTACGTCGTCCTGACCGGGGCCAGCCCATCGGTCGTGCGGGCCGCACTCATGGCGGCGGCCATGCTC
Source organism: Candidatus Limnocylindria bacterium (assembly GCA_036380655.1). Classification (GTDB taxonomy): domain Bacteria; phylum Chloroflexota; class Limnocylindria; order QHBO01; family QHBO01; genus JACDBZ01. The sequence goes on from DASVEH010000035.1 coordinate 6,978, forward strand.
ATCGCGCGGCTGGGGGGCTCGCGGGCGCACGCCGCATCCGCCCTGGGGCTGGCCGCGCTCGTCATGCTCCTCGTCGCGCCCGCCGTGCTGTGGGACGTCGGCTTCCAGCTTTCGTTGCTTGCGACCGCCGGTCTGATCTGGTTCGGTGCCGCTGTCGAGCGGCGGCTCCCCGGCTGGCCGTCGTGGATCCGCGAGCCGGTGGCGCTGACCCTCGCCGCTCAGCTCACGACGCTGCCCGTGATCCTGGTCAACTTCGAGCGCCTTTCGCTGGTGGCGCCGCTGGCAAACGTGCTCGTGGTGCCGTTCGTGCCGATCGCCATGCTGTGCAGTGCCGTCGCCAGCCTGATCGGCGTGCTGGACTCGGCGGTCCACCTGCCCGGCATCGGCGAGGCGCTGACGTGGTTCAGCGGCGGTGCGGCATGGCTCGTCCTGCGGGGGATCATCGCCCTGGGGACTGGCGTCGCCTCGATTCCCCATGCCGCCATCGACCTCTCGCTGCCTCCTCCGATCGCGGTGGCCTGGCTTCCGATCCTGGTGCTCGGCAGCTGGGCGCTCGGCGGGAGCCCCGTGGACGGCCGATCGCCGGACGACCGGACGGCCGGTGCCGCCGCGAGACTGGCCGGGCGGGTGCTGCGTCCGGCGCCGATCGGCCTTGGACTCGTCGCCGTGCTGGCTGCGATCACCCTGGCCTCGCGCCCGGACGGCCGGCTGCACCTCACCGTGCTCGACATCGGCCAGGGCGACGCCATCCTGGTCGAGGCCCCGGGTGGGACGACCATGCTCATCGACGGCGGCCCGGACCCCGAGCTCACCCTCCGGCGTCTCGGCGCCAATCTCCCCTTCTTCGCGCGCCGCATCGACCTGCTCGTCCTGAGCCATCCGCACCAGGACCACGTCGCCGGCCTCGTCGACGTCCTGGACCGCTTCAGGGTGGGCGCCCTGCTCCACGCGGGCATCGGCTTCGAGAATGCTGCCTTCGATCGCCTGCTGGACGATGCCGCCCTCGAGCCGGCGACCACGGTGGTGCTGGCACGGGCCGGCCAGGAATTCGTGCTGGATCGGGCCACGACCGTCCAGATCCTGTATCCCACCGACGCCGATGCGACGGCTCCCCTGCCGGAGGGCGACATCAACAACGGCTCGCTGGTCATGCTCCTCCGCCATGGCGGTTTCAGCGCGATGCTGACCGGGGATGCCGAGGCGCCGATCGAGGCCGTCCTCGTCGGCCGAGGGGTCCTTCCGGCGGTCGACCTGCTCAAGGTCGGGCATCACGGGTCGACGTCATCCACCACGCCGGCGTTCCTCGATGCCGTCCGGCCGGGCGCTGCCGTAATCTCGTCCGGCGAGGGCAACGAGTACGGGCACCCGGCGGCCGAGACCCTCGGGACGCGTGCCGCGCGGCCGGCCATCGCCGTCTATCGCACCGATCTGCATGGCGACATCGAGGTCGAGACCGATGGACGCCTCTACCGCGTCAGGACCGATGCCGGCTGGAGCG
>DASVEH010000036.1:0-4795 GCA_036380655.1 Candidatus Limnocylindria bacterium
GGCGTTGGCCGGCGTGCCGGTGCTCGTGGGGCTGGTGATCGGCTTCGCCGTCGACCAGTTGCTGCTCCTCGGCGCCATCGGCCTGCTGGCTGCGCTGGCCGTGGCCGCCATTCTGGTGCTCTCTCCCCGTGACCTCGGTACCGCGGATGAGCCGGAGCTCCTCGACCGCGCCGGCCTGCCGCCGGGCGCGTCGGACGACGACCTCGCGCGGCGAGCCGACGAGCTGGCGGAGATCCGCGCCCGTCACGCACTGGCGCGCGACCAGGCGCGCAGCCTGGCGGACCGGCGCGAGGAAGTGCGGCGCCTCGCCGAGGCGTCGACCGCGGCGCGGGCGGCGCTCGATGCGGCCGGCGCAGCCTGGGATGCCTGGCTCGATCGCAGCGGCATGCCCGCCGGATCGACGCCCGAGGTCGCCCGACAGCTCCTCGCGGCCGCGGGCGTCGCGCGGCGCGCGGCGCGGGAGCGCGACGAGCAGCACCGGGTGGTGGCGGCGATTCGCGACGGGGGTGCCGCGCTCGACCGTCGAGCCGTCGTCCTGCTCGACCGCCTCGGCGCCGCTCGGGCCGGCGCCATCGATGGTCGCCTGGCAAGCGTCCTGGAGCGGCTGGAGCAGAGCAGCGGCGATCGGAGGACGGCGCAGGAGCTCGAGGTCCGCCGGGTGAGCCTCGCGGAACGACGGGGATCGCTCGAGGCGTCGGTGGAGCGGCTCCGTGCCGCGGTCGCCGAGCACCTGGACGCGGTTGGCTGTGACGATGCGGACCAGCTGCGCGCCCGCGAGGCCGCCGCGGCGGGACGACGCCAGCTGCAGCAGCGGCTGCGGGAGACCCGGGAGCGCCTGTCCGGCATGGGTGGCGGCCCCGAGGCGGTGGAGACGCTGCGGGCCGAGCTGCGCGGTCGGGACCTCTCGGCGGTCGAGGCGGAGCTCGCCTCGGCCAGGGCGGAGCTGGAGACGGTCGAGCTCGAGGAGCGTCGCCTCGTCGCCCGCATCGGCGAGCTCGACGCCCGGATCCAGGCGCTCGAGTCCGCGGACGAGCTCGGCATGCTGCGCCAGGAGCTGGCCGTGCTCGAGGGGCGCGCCGCCGCCCTCGCGCACGATTGGGCGGTCCGCGCGCTGACCGGCCGGCTGCTGGCCGAGACCCGCGCCCGCTACGAGCGCGAGCGCCAACCGGACGTCGTGCGGGCGGCCACCGCGCATTTCGAGCGCATCACCGGTGGCCGGTACTCGCGGATCGTGGCGCCGCCCGGGGATGCGAGCGTGCGCGTGGAGATGGAGACCGGCGAGGCGCGTCTCACCGACGAGCTCTCGCGCGGCACCGCCGAGCAGCTCTACCTGGCGCTCCGCTTCGGCCTGATCGAGGAGTTCGCGCGCCACGCGGAGGCGCTCCCGGTGGTCATGGACGACATCCTCGTCAACTTCGATGCCGAACGTGCCGGACGGGCGGCGGCCGCCATCCGTGAGCTGGCGGAGCGGCACCAGGTGCTCTACTTCACCTGTCATCCATGGACCGCGGAGCTGCTCGACCCGGCCGGGAGCCGGACGCTGTCCCTCGGCTGACTGCTAGCATCACGGCCGATCGATGCCTGACGACCAGCTGCCCACTCCGGAGCGTGTCCTCGTCGTCGCGGCGCATCCCGACGACATCGAGTTCGGCGCCGCCGGCACCGTGGCGCGCTGGGTCGCAGAGGGAGCGCGGGTGCAATACCTGCTCGTCACCCGGGGCGACAAGGGCAGCGACGATCCGGCCACCGATGTCGCCGCCCTGACCGTGCTCCGCGAGCGAGAGCAGCGAGCCGCCGCCACCGAGATCGGCGTCGAGCGCGTCGACTTCCTCGACGAGCCGGACGGCCAGGTGGAGCCCTCGCTCCGCCTCCGAGAGCAGCTCACCCGGGCCATTCGCGGCTTTCGGCCGGAGGTGGTCATGACCCATGACCCGACCGTGCTCTTCGTGAACAACGAATGGGTCAACCACCCCGACCACCGCGCGGTGGGGCAGGTCGCCGTCGACGCCGTCTTCCCGACCGCCCGCGACCCGCTCAACTTTCCCGAGCACCTCCGCGACGGGCTGGAGGCATGGAAGGTCGCCGAGCTCTTCCTGTGGAGCACGAACGAGGCAAATCAGCTGGTCGACATCGGCGCCACCATGGAGCGCAAGATCGACGCGCTGCGGGAGCATGCCAGCCAGTTCCGCTCCTTCGAAGAGATCGCGCGCTGGGTGCGCCGGCGGAGCGAGGAGCTCGGCGAGCGTGCTGGCTACCGGGCGGCCGAGGGCTTCCGGCGGGTGACCCTGGCGAGATGAGCCCAGACCAGCTCCTTCGCCGATGCGCGGCGGCCGGCTTCCTCCTGGCGATCGCGGGTTGCAGCAGCGGGCCGACACCCGAGCCGACCCCGGCGCCGACCACGTATCCCGCGGCTCCGCCCGAGCTGGCGTCGACCCTCGCGGTCGACTACGTGCAGGCGTGGGCCGAGGGAGACTACGAGGCGATGTACGCGGCCCTCGACCCGGCCCTTCGGGAGCGGTACCCGATCGAGCGCTTCACCGAGCTGCATGCTGCCTTCGCCGAGATGGCCATGGTCGAGGACCTGGCCGCAGCGACCGGCACGCCGACAATGACGGCGCTGCCGCCAGAGCGGCGCTCCCCGGCATTCCCGCCCCCGACGCCGACGCCGGCCCCGTCGATCGGCGTGGCGGCCAGCCCGGGCGCCTCGTCGGCGCCCAGCGCGGACCCGACTCCGACCCCCGATCCTGCCGCCGTTCTCCCCGGACCGGTCCCCGCATTGTCGGTGCCGCTCGAGCTGTCGGTGACGTCCGCCCGCTTCGGCGACCTGTCGATCGACCGGGCACTGACCATGGTCCACGGCGCCGACGGGTGGCTGGTGCGCTGGAGCCCCGCGGTCCTTTTCCCGGAGCTCGGTGAGGAGGGAACGCTGCGGCTCGACCGGACCCTCGGCACCCGCGGGCGGATCGTCGGCGTGGACGGAACGGTGTGGGCCGAGACGCGCGAGGACGGCGTGCGTGTCTATCCGCAGGAGGCGCTCGGCGGGCAGGTCATCGGGTACGTGAGCGAGGTCACCGCCGAGGACCTCGAGACTCTCGCCGCGGAGGGCTATCGCACGGCCGACTTCGTCGGCCGAAGCGGCCTCGAGTACGGCGCCGAGCAGCTGCTGCGCGGGACGCCGGGCTGGACGCTCGTCGCCGTCCCTCCGGACGGACCGGAAGCGGTGCTGCTCGAGACCGAGATGGTGCCCGGCGCCGATGTCGCGATCACCCTGCGCCCGCAGATCCAGGCCACCGCCCAGACGTCGCTCCAGGCCTACGCGACCGCGGCAACGGCCGTGATCGACCCGACGAGCGGTGACGTGTGGGCGCTGGCCAGCCAGCCGGCCTTCAACCCGAACTCGATGACGCTCGGCACGACGCTCGCCGGACAGCCATTGACGCCGGGCGGCGCCGGGCAGATCTTCAACAAGGCCGTGCTCGGCGCCTATCCGGCCGGATCGTCGTTCAAGCCGTTCACCCTCGTCGCGGCGCTCAAGACCGGGGTCGTCACGCCGGCGAGCACGGTGACCTGCCCGCCGACCTGGCAGTACGGCGACTTCACCTTCCGCAACTACCTGAACCACTCCCTGCCCGGCCAGGTGACGTTGGCGCAGGCGATGGCCTTCAGCTGCAACACGACGTACATGCCCCTATCGCTGGCGGTCTACGAGGCAGAGGAGACCGCGCTGACCGACCTGCTCTTCGAGTTCGGCTTCGGGGCCGCGACCGGCATCACCTACCTCGTCGAGGAGACCGGCATCGTCCCCGACGACGCATGGCTCGCCGAGAACGGCCGCGGAGGCTACTCGGCGTTCGAGCAGATCCAGCTCTCGATCGGCCAGGGCGCCTTCCTGGGCACGCCGCTGCAGCTGGCGAACGCCTACGCCGCCATCGGCAACGGCGGCACGCTCTGGACACCGCGAATCCTGGTGACCGCCACGCTGCCCGACGGCACCGTCGTGGCGGAGGTCGAGCCGACGGTCGCTCAGGAGATCTCGGTCAGCGCCGATGATCTCGCCTACGTGACCGATACCCTCGAGGCCGTCACCACGCTCTCGTACGGCACCGGCACCGCCGCCTTCGCCGGCTTCGGCGTCCCGGTGGCGGGCAAGTCGGGGACGGCGGAGACCGGCACCCCCGATCCCCACGCCTGGTTCCCGGCCTACGCTCCGGCCGACGACCCCGCCATCAGCGTCGCCACCATCCTGCCGTACATCGCGCTCGGCACCGGCGGGACCGATGCGGCTCCCCTCGTCCGGCAGGTCATGGCCGCGCACTTCGCGAATTGACGCTCGACGCCGTCCTCGATGCCTGGGGGTGGTCCGACCCCGTGCCGATCGCCGAGACGCCCACGAGCGGCGTCTTCCGCGTCCGCCGACCGGGCGGCGAGACGGCGGTCGTCAAGGCGCTGACTCCGGCGGGCGACCGCGATGAACGCATCGGCGCCGACTTCCTGGCCTGGCGCGAGGGCCGCGGGGCGGTCCGGCTTCTTGCTCGCAGCGGGCCCTACCTCCTCCTCGAGGACGCAGGTCCGACCTCGCTGCTCGACGAGCTGGACGCGCTCGGCGACGACGCCGCCATCGCGATTGCCGCGGAGGTCGTCCGGACGCTGCACGCGCCGGGCGGCCCGTCGCCGCTCCTGCCCTCGCTGGAGTCGCACTTTGGGAGCCTCTTCGCTCGCGCGACGTCCGAGCCCCGCCTCGCCGACCACGCCGATACTGCCCGCGCCCTCCTCGGTGCACAGCGGGACGTGCGAC
>DASVEH010000037.1:0-4666 GCA_036380655.1 Candidatus Limnocylindria bacterium
GGATCGGCTTGCTGAGGTAGTCATTCATGCCGACCGCCAGGCACGCCTCACGGTCCCCCGCCATGGCGTTCGCCGTCATGGCCACGATCCACAGCGGCTGGTCCGGCCAGCGGCCGCGGATGCGTCGGGTTGCTTCCAGGCCGTCGAGCTCCGGCATCTGGACGTCCATGAGGACGACGTCGAAGGTCGTTCGGTCGAGCTCGGCGATCGCCTGCAGGCCGTCGGACGCGACGACCGCCGAGTAGCCGATCTGGGCGAGCAGCCGCGTGGCGAGCTTCTCGTTCACGGGATTGTCCTCGGCGAGCAGGATGCGGAGCGGGTGGCGGTCGCCCAGGCGTCCCGATCCATTGCCGGCGTCCTCGGGGACCATCGGTCGTGAGACCTCCTCGCCGAGGAGGACGTTGGCGATGGTGTCGTGGAGCGACGACGGCTTCACCGGCTTTGCCAGCCAGCCGGCCAGCGGGATCCCGTCGCGGTCCCGGAGCCCGATCGAGGAGAGGATCACGATGGGCAGGTCGCCATCGAGCGACGCGATCCGCTCGGCCAGCTCCAGGCCGTCGAGGTCGGGCATCTGCAGGTCGAAGAGGGCGATGTCGAAGCGCTGGCCGGCACGGATCCAATCGATCGCCTCGAGCGGCGACCCGGTTTCGCGCGGCACCATCCCCCACCGCGCCGTCTGGGCGACGAGGATGCGCCGGTTCGTGGCGTTGTCGTCGACGATGAGAACGGTGCGGCCGCTCAGGTCGGCCTCCACGCGCGTCGGCCGCGCAGTGGCGACGGCATCCGGGGGCGGCACCGGCGCCCGGAAAACGAGGTGGAGGACGCTCCCCTCCCCCGCCGTTCCTGTGCTCTCGGCGGTCAGCTCGCCGTCCATGAGCTCCGCCAGGCGCCGGCTGATGGCCAGCCCGAGTCCGGTGCCGCCGTAGCGTCGTGCGATGGAGGCGTCGACCTGGCTGAAGGACTGGAAGAGCTTGCCCATCGACTCCGGCGGGATGCCGATCCCGGTGTCCCGGACGTCGATGCGGATCTCCCACCGCCCGAGGTCCTGGCGGCTCGGGCCTTCCAGCTGCCTTCCGCCCACCGAGACGACCACCTCGCCGCGTTCGGTGAACTTCACTGCATTCGAGAGCAGGTTCAGGAGCATCTGGCGCAGCCGGCCGGGATCGCCGATGAGGTTTGCCGGGAGATCCTCGTCGATCGCGTACACCAGCTCGAGTCCCTTCGCGGCGGCGGCCGGGGCGAGGATGTCGAGCGAGGCCTCGATCGCCTCCCGCAGGACGAACGGGCGGGCCTCGAGCTCGACCCGGCCAGCCTCGATCTTCGAGAAGTCGAGCACGTCGTTGATGATCGTGAGCAGCGCGTCGCCGGAGGTCCGGATCGTCTCGGAGAAGTCGCGCTGCTCGTCGTCGAGCTCGGTGTCGAGCAGCAGGCCACTCATGCCGATGATCGCGTTGAGCGGCGTTCGAATCTCGTGGCTCATCGCCGCCAGGAAGCTGCTCTTCGCCTCGTTCGCCTGCTCGGCGACCTCCCGCGAGGCGCGGGCCTCCCCGAAGAGGCGCGCGTTCTCGAGCGCGATTGCCCCCTGCTGAGACAGTCCGACGAGGAAGTCCAGGTCGGACGACGAGAACAGCAGGCCGCTGTGCGCCCGCCACACCGCGAGCACGCCGGCGACCTCGCCCCGAACCACGAGGGGTGCGGCCATGAGGCGGTCATCCGCCTCGTCCTCGGTGCCCTCGATATGCACGGCGCGGCCGTCGCCCCACACATCGTTCACGGCCTCGGCCCGGCCGGTGCGGGCAATGTCTCCGATGATGCCCTCGCCCAGCGTGACCGCACTTGCCCGGATCTCGTCTGCGATCTCGCCCAGGGCGACGCGTGCGTGTAGGGTGTCGGGCTCGCCGTCGGGAAGGAAGATGGCGCTGGTGTCGGCGTTGAGCAGGGTGCGGGCCCTTCCGGCGATGAGCTCGAGCACGCTCGACAGGTCGAGGGTGGCGGAGATCTCGCGGCCCACGTCGGCCAGGGCCGCCATCTCGTCGGCGCGGCGCCGCGTCTCGTCGTACAGGCGCGCGTTCTGGATGGCCACCCCAACGTTGGCCGCGATCGTCGAGAGGAGGCGCTCGTCGGAATCGGCGAAGCGGCCGTCCTGCGTCGTGCTCTGGATGCTGATGACGCCGATCGCCTGCTCCCCGGCAACGATCGGCACGCCGAGCCACGACCGGGCGAGCGTCCCCTGGCCGCGCGCCCCGAGCGCATCCCAATCCGCCGCCCGGTTGAGGATCAGCGGCCTGCGGGTGGTCAGCACCTTCGACGTCAGGCCCTCGCCCATCGCCATCGGCTCCTGGATGGGGTGGCCGCCGTCCTCGACGTAGTACGGGAAGTCGATCATGCCGCGCTCCTCGTCGACGAGGGCGATGTATGCGATGTCGGCGTTGAACGCCTCGCGCGTCTTCTCCCCCACGAGCTGGATGAGCGGCTCGAGATCGAGCTGTGCCGCGAGGGCCTCGCCGACGCTGTTGATCGTCCCGAGCTCGGCCACGCGCTGGCGCGTCTCGTCGATGAGACGCCCGGTCTTGAGCGCCACGCTCAGGCTCGCAGCGATCGTGGTCAGCAGCGACACGTCGCGATCGCCGAAGGCGTTCTCGCGATCGAGATTCTGGAGGGAGATGACGCCGAGCCTCTCGTCGCCGACGGCGAGCGGTGCGAAGATGGCCGAGCGGGCCGGCTCACCCACGATTGTGGCCGGCTGGCCCAGCTCCGCGGCTCGCGCCGGCAGGTCGTGCGTGACGAGGATCGGTTCCCCCGTCTCCATCACCCGCCTTCGGAAGCCGATGAGGGGACGAGGTTCGTCCGCGAAGCGCACGCCACGTTCGAGGGTGAAGGGAAAGCGCATGACCTCCGCGTCGACGTCGTAGATCGCGATGTCCACGACCTGGGTGTCGAACACGTCGCTGGCTCGCTCACCGACCAGCTCGTACATGGCCTGAACGTCGAGCTCGGCTGCCAGGCCGCGTTGGACGCTGTTCACGATCGCCAGCTCGGCGGCCCGCCGGTCCGTTTCGGCCAGGAGTCGGCGCGTCTCGTCGAAGAGACGGGCGTTCTCGAGCGCCACGCTCAGGCTGCTCGCGAGGGTCGTGAGCAGCCGCAGGGTGGATTCGTTGAACGCGTGCTCGCGGTCGATGTTCTGGAGGGAGATCGCGCCGCGAACGCGGTCGCCCGCCACGAGCGGTGCGAATGCGATCGACTTCGGCATGTCGCCGTGGAGATTCACGTCGAGATTGCGATCGCGTAGCCAGCCCTCCCAATTCTCGTTCACGATCAATGCCTGCCGGTTGGCCACCAGCCAGGTGGCAAACCCCGTCATCCCCGTCTTCGTCGGCGGGAGGCGCTCCCCACGTTCGACCACGTACGGAATGAGCATCTCGCTCTGCTCCAGGTCGAAGATCGTGATCACGACCGTCTGGGCGTCGAAGATCTCCTGGATCTTGTCCCCCACCAGGTCGTACATCCCCTGCATCTCGAGGTTCTGCGCAAGCCCCTCCTGGACGCTGTTGATGATCGCCAGCTCCGCCGCACGCTCGTCCGTCTGCGCGAGCAGCCGCTTCGTCTCGTCGAACAGCCGCGCGTTCTCGAGCGCCACACTCAGGCTCGAGGCCAGCGTCGTCAGGAGGCGGACGTCGGACTCGCCGAAGGCGTCGGTTCGGTCGAGATTCTGAAGGGAGATCCGGCCGCGGATCTCGCCGCCGGCAACCAGCGGCGCGAGGAGGACCGACAGGGATGGTTCCCCCTGGGCAATCGGCAGGATCCCGTGCTCCTGCTCCCAGGCCCTCAGGTCGTTGATGACGAACGCATCCCCCTCGCGGAGGAGCCGCTGGGTCAGCATGGATCCATCGAGTGGTGTCGGGTCGTCGGGAAATCGCACGCCACGCTCGATGGCATACGGGTAGCGGACGACACCCGCCTCGCGATCGACGATGCCGATGTCGACCACCTGGGCGTCGAAGATTGCCTGGATCTTGTCGCCCACGAGGTCGTACATGGCCTGCATGTCCAGGTTCTGCGCAAGGCCCTCCTGGACGCTGTTGATGATCGCCAGCTCCGCCGCCCGCTCGTCGGTCTCGGTCAGCAGGCGCTTCGTCTCGTCGAAGAGGCGCGCGTTCTCGAGGGCGACGCCCATGCTCGAGGCGAGCGTCGCCAGCAGGCGCTCGTCAGCCTCCGAGAAGGCATGTGCTTCGGCGCGATCGAGATTCACGACGCCGAGCACCCGCCCGCCCGCGCGGATCGGCACCCCGAGCCACGATTCGTACACGTCCCCCTCGGGCAGGCCGGTGATCAGGGCTCCTCGCTCATGCGCCTCGGCGAGCGTGCCTAGCCGAAGGGGTTGCCCGCCGTTGATCACCGCTGACGTCAGTCCGGGCCCGAGCTCCCATGGCTCCACGTCCACCCGCTGTCCCTTCTCGAGGAAGTACGGAAACGTAATCAGGTTCGTATTGGGGTCGTACAGGGCGACCGAGACGGAGTCGACCTCGAAGATCCCGCGGATGCGCTCCCCGACCAGGTCGATGATCGCGCCGACGTCGAGCTGCTTCGCGAGCGCCGCCCCAATATCGTTGACGAGCGCGAGCTCCTCGTTGCGCTGGCGGGTCTCCTCGATGGCCCGCGCGCGCGT
>DASVEH010000038.1:0-2896 GCA_036380655.1 Candidatus Limnocylindria bacterium
AACAACCGGGCACTGTCGCTGATGTCCAGCGCGTGGCGGCCGGCGAGATCACGCAGGCCGGCCTCCATCGGCCGGAAGGGCAGATCCGCGAAGTAGTTCGCCAGCGTGGTCTGCTCCTCGCTTCGAGCCGTGCTGTCGATCGCGCCGTATTCGCGCACCTCGGCAAGCTCCTGGCGATAGAGGTCCGTCCCGATAGCGGGAGGCGCGCCAGGGTCGAACCGGCTCAGGGAGTCAAGCACGAGAGGCTTGACGCCGCCGAGCCATGGCACTGCGAAACCGGCAGCCGACGTCGCGCTCCACTCACCCGCCGCGTCAGCCGTCGGTATCGTGACCGCGGCAAAGCGACCGTCGCCGGTGCGCAGCTCAAGAATGCGATCGGCCGCCCGCAGCCCATACTTGATGCCCTGGTTCTTGCGCAGGCCATCGGACACCGCGTCGAGCGATGCGGCCAGCTCGCCGTCGAGGGTGGCCGCGACCGCAGGATTCGCCGCCCCGAAGTTCGCCATCAGGATGCGGTGTGCGGCAACGGCTGCCGCGGCCTCCGGGGAAGCCTTGGACGGGCCGTATAGGTCCCACTGGTACAGCTCGTACTCGCCGGTGATGCCTACCACGGCGTTGTACATCGCCAGGTGGACGAACGCGTAATTGAGGAATGCCGCGGGATTTGGTGGGACGATCTGGGCCGCAACCCGGTTCCAGTTGGTGATCACGGCGGGATCTGCGTCGCCCGCTGGGTGGGCGGCCGAAACAGGCGTCGCGGCGAGCAGCGCCATGACCAGCAGCGTCAGGACAGCGCGCCGAGCTGATCGGTGACGGATGGTGGATGCTGACGAGGCGTGGGCCATTCCTGTCTCCTGGTTGCGCGCGTGCGGTGGCCATCCGGCTCGGGATCGTCGCGCGCCTACCCTGTATGAGGAACCCAGGTGAGGATTGGTTCAACCTTCGCCGAAGGCCCCGATACGCCCCTCGTCACGCGGCACGGTCACGTATCCTCGCGAGCGTGAGCGAGAACATCTGCTACACCGATGCCTACGCGCGAGAGACCGAGGCCACGGTGGTCGAGGTCGACGCCGACGCGGACGCCGTCCTCCTGGACCGGACCGTCTTCTATCCCGGCGGTGGTGGCCAGCCGGCCGACTCGGGGGAGCTGACCGGCGACTCCGGGGGGAGCTGGCGCGTGACAGGCGCGAAGAAACGCGGCGAGGATGTCTGGCACAACATCGAGGCCGGCGCCGAGCTTCCAGCGGTCGACACCCAGGTCACCGCACGCATCGATTGGGATCGGCGTCACAGGCTGATGCGGACGCACTCAGCGCTCCATGTGCTGTGTGGCGTCGTGTGGCGCGACCACCAGGCGAGCGTGACCGGCGGCAATATGGAACCGCTCTCCGGCCGCATGGATTTCGAGTTCGAGACGATGTCGGGCGACCTGGTCGGCGAGATCGAAAAGCGGGTGAACGAGGAGATCGACGCCGATCGCGAGATCCGCGTGGCCATCCTGCCCCGCGAGGAGGCCTTCGCCATCCCCGACCTCATCCGCACGAAGATCAACCTGCTGCCCGAAGGGATCAGCGAGGTTCGGACGATCGAGATCGTCGGCCTCGACCTCCAGGCCGATGGCGGTACCCACGTGGCGCATACAGGCGAGATCGGTCGCGTGAAGGTGACGGGCTACGAGTCGAAGGGCCGGATCAACAAGCGGATCCGAATCGAGGTCACCGATTAGGGCAGGCAATGGCGATCGACGTGCGGCTGGGCGGTCCCGAAGACGTCGAGGCCGCGCTGTCGGTCTACGAGCAGTCGAACCTCCCACGCCGTCATGGCGTGTGGCCGGCGCGCGTCCCGCGGCTGGCGGAGGTGACGACGAATCTCCACGACACGGCCGCCTGGTTCCCCATTGGGCGCGAGGGGGATGAGGCGGTGGCCATGGCCCTGGTCCTTCCCTTCCGCGCCGATCGCGGGACTGGCGCGGTGGTGGAGGGATCGTCGTTCCTGGACCTCATCTATGTCCTGCCCGACCGGTGGGGCCAAGGCATCGGCGGAGCCGTGCTCGACGAGGTGATCGAGGAGGCGGCACGACGCGGGTCTCGGCGGATGTACCTGTGGACGCGCGAGCGCGACAACCAGCGGGCGCATCGCCTCTATCGCAGCCGCGCATTCCACCGCACCGGGACGACCGGCGAGGATGACCAGGGCGAGCCGGTCGCCGAGTGGGCCCGCGATGGGTAGCGATCCTGACGAGCGCATTCCGGGCCCGGACCCAACGTCGCCGGCGCTCGATGCGATGGCGGAGAGCGGCGTCGAGCATCGCGTGGTACGCACCCGGCCGGCGCGCAGCCCAGAGGAGAGCGCCGAGCTGCAGGGCATCCCGCTCGGCGCGCTGCTTCGCAGCATCGTCGTGCGTCGCGGCGCGGACGACTACGTCTTCGTGCTGGTGCCCGGCGGGCGCCGCTTCGACTGGCCGAGGTTACGGGCACATCTGGGTGTCAGCCGGCTCTCGCTGCCCGACGCCGACGAGGCGCTGGCCGCCACGGGCTACGAGCGCGGAGCCATCACCCCGTTCGGCGCGCGGCACCCGTGGCCGGTCATCCTCGACGCGTCGGCGTTGCAGCACGAGCAAGTGGCCATCGGCGGCGGGGCGAAGGGCGTGAACCTGCACCTGTCGCCGCGGGTGCTCGCGGCTCATCTCGGCGCGGAGGTGATCGACGTCACCGTCGGCGAGGCCGAGGAAACGCAAGAGCGCCCGAAGTGATACCGCGCGAATCCTGCTGCCGCATCGGTCCGGTCTGACCTACGTGCTCCGGCGTTGCCGCCTACGTGGTCCGGTTTCGACCTGATCGAGTCGGCCGCGGACGCGATACCGCTCCGGGCGCGTCAAAAGGATAGTCCCCCAGGG
>DASVEH010000039.1:0-2359 GCA_036380655.1 Candidatus Limnocylindria bacterium
CTCCTCGCCGGGGATGCGCATGATCACGTAGTACGGCTCCATCGGCGTGCCGGAGCCGGCGGACACGTCCTCGGGGATCGCCCATCGGTCGTCCTGGTTGTAGTAGGTGGTCGCCCCGCCCTCGGTGGCCGGCAGGTGGTAGAGCCGGTATGCCTCGTTCTGGGCGGCGAACAGGTCCTCGGGGTAGCGGAGGTGCTCGACCAGCTCGGCCGGCATCGCCTCGAGTGGCTCGAACAGCCCGGGGAAGATGCGGGCGTAGGCCGCCGCGATCGGCTCGTCGGGCTCGGCCAGGAAGAAGCGAACCGACCCGTCGTAGGCGTCGACCACGACCTTGACGCTGTTGCGCAGGTAGTTCGCGCCCGCGAAGCGGCTCGTCTCCGGCAGCGGCTGCGCATTGGGATAGCGATCCGTGACGGTGTAGGCGTCCCACACCCAGAGCAGGCGGTCCGCCGCGCTCACCAGGTATGGGTCGTCGTCGTATGCGAGGAACGGCGCAATCTCCTGGACCCGCTCCCTGATCGCTCGCCGGAAGAGGATCTGCGACTCGCCCGTCAGCTGGTCGCTGATCAGCATGTTGAAGTCGCCGAACCGGAGCGCGAACAGAGCGCGCGCGACCGGGTTGCCGATCCCGACCCCGGTCGACCCGTCCCAGGTGGTCGTCGCGCCCGTGTCGGCATCGGCGTCGCCCCCCGTCTCGAGCGGATAGTCGAACTCGTCGGTGGTCGTGCCGGTCACGATGTAGCTATCGGGCTGGGTCGCCTCGCCGAAGTAGATCCTGGGCTCGCCCACCGGCAGCTGCGGCTCGCGATTGATGCCGCTCACCAGGTAGTCCGGGGTCCCCTGCTCGGTCACCGCGTCGACGGGCACTGCGGTGATCCCGTAGCCGTGCGTGTAGACGAGCCGCTCGTTCGTCCAGGTGCGCGCGTTCTCGGCGAGCTTCTCGACGTCCAGCTCGCGGGCGCTGAGCATGATCTGGCGCTGCTCGCCGCCGATCTCGTACCGATCGATGTCCACGTCGCGGAAGTCGTAGTAGCGGCGCAGGATCTGGTCCTGCCCGAAGGTGGTGAGCAGCGGGCGGTAGTCCCACAGGCGAAGGTTGTCGATGGTCGCCGCGTCCCCGGCGAACACCTCGCGGGTCAGCTCCTGCTCGCCGGTGAACTGCCGCTGCTCGATCGCGTCGAGGTCGAACGCCGCACGGGTCGCCGCGATGTGATTGACCAGGTAGGGGCGCTCGACGTTCAGCTCGTTCGGGTTGACCTGGAAGGTCTGCACGAAGCCCGGGTAGAGGCCGCCGACGAGCACCGAGAGGACCAGCCACGCGCCGCCGGCCAGGGCAAGCAGCCAGAGCGTGCGGAACCATGTGTTCAGCAGCAGGATGGCGGCCGAGGCCAGCGCCACCACGGTCAGGATGACGAAGGCCGGCAGCCGCGCGTTGATGTCGGTGTAGAGCGCGGCGTGGACGGAGTCGTTCGGTCCGCCGACCGCATAGGCCAGCTCGGCGATGTCGAGCTGGTAGCCGCCGGCGATCACCGCCAGCAGGAGGGCGCCGATGACCGACAGGTGCGCGCGCACCGGGGCCGTCAGGTGGAACTGCCAGCGCAGGGCGCGGGCGGCATAGGTCCCGAGCGTCAGCAGGCCGATCACGATGAGGGTGGTCGATCCCCAACCGAGGAGGAACCGCCAGAACGGGAGGTCGAACACGTAGTAGCCGATGTCGCGGCCGAGCGTCGGGTCCACCTCGCCCCACTCGCCGCCGTTGAAGAAGAGCAGCACCGTCTCCCAGTTACCGCTCCATGCCGCGCCCGATCCGAGCGCCAGGAGCACTGCCACCACGCTGAGACCGATGCCGATGACGCGCGAGGCGTCCGGCATCTCCATCCCGCCGAGCTGGCGCACCGGCGCCTGCGGCGCGATCCGCCGCGCCAGCCAGATGCTGACCAGGGCCGGAACGAGCATCGCGGCGAACCCGATCGCGAACAGGGCAACCTGCGACCAGAGCCGGGTCTGGAGGACGTCGCGCCGACCGAGCGCGTCGTACCACATCAGGTCGGTGACGAGGTTCACCACACCGCCGAGGAGCCCAAGCACGATGAACAGTCCCAGGAACGCGCCGCCGATCAGCAGGTACCGTCGCCACGGGACGTCGCCGCCGGCAGCCGGCGGGAAGGTCGGGCCACGACCGCCGCCCCCGTCCGACGGACCACCCCTCCGCTGCCGGCGCTCGTCGTCGAGCGGCGTCACGTTGCGCGCCGGGCGTTGCGTGCGCTCGAACGGACGGCCCTCGCGCTGCGCATCGGCCTCGGCCTGGCGGCGCTGGAGCTCCTCGAGCAGCTTGTCGAACCAGCTTGACATGTGCGCC
>DASVEH010000040.1:0-12479 GCA_036380655.1 Candidatus Limnocylindria bacterium
GCCATCCAACCGTTACGAGGGGACACATGCTCGAAAAGGTCATCGAACTCCTGCTCGGTCTCGCCGTGGGGGCCGCCGGCGTGGTCGGCCTCTCCACGGCGGTCGACGCCACCGCGGAGGCGCAGGTCAGGGCACCGAGCGTCGCCGAGAAGGTGGCAGCTGTCAGGCAGCGCGTCGATGAGATTCGCCGCGACGTCGAACGGAGCACGACCGCCGAGGCCGAGGCCGAGGCGAGCGCCGAAGTGGCATCCGAGGGCGACGTCGAAGCAGCGGGGGTTGATGGGCGAGCCAACGCAGCGGCCGCGATCGAGGCGGCCATCGAGCTCGCACCCGAGGCCGCCGATTTCGGCCTCGAGAACGCCTGGGAGCAGGTCACGACCGCTCCCGCCGGCCAGGCGGCCACGGGCGGGTCCGACGAGGACGCGTCCGCCGAGGTCGAGGCGGATGCTTCCGTGAACGTCGACGTCTCGGCTGGCCTGGGCCGGCCCTGACCGATCGACCCGAGCGACCGCCTCGGTCCCCGATCGGGGCGGTCGCTCACCGAGCAGCCCGAAGCCTCGGGTCCGGGCTAGAAGGGCAGGGGTCCGATGTGGCCTGCTGCGGCCACAGCGAGCGCCGTCAGAGCAGTGACTGCCGCGAGCGCTGACATGAATCGACGGACCCCCACCCGCCCATTGTCCGCCCGCTGGCAACCCGCTTATCCACACTGCTCCGGAAGGCCACGCGGCCGGCGTCGGCGGCAGCCCTAGCGCGGCGAAGGCCCGAGCGTGCAGACCACGGTCGTTCCCTGGTCGACGCCGGTTCGCAGCTCGACCGTGCCGCCATGCGCGGTTACCAGGTCGCGGACGATCGCCAGCCCCAGGCCGGCGCCCGGCGAATCGGCGGTGCGCCAGAAGCGGTCGAACGCGTGGGCGGCCGCATCGGCGTCCATCCCGGAGCCCGTATCGGTGACCGAGAGAACCTGGCGATCGCCGGCTCGAGCCACCGAAACGATCACCTTGCCCCGGGAAGGCGTGTGCCGAATCGCATTCGCGACGAGGTTGGTGATGACCTGGCGCATGCGGAGCGGATCGAGCTCGATATCCGGCAACCCCTCCTCCGCCTCAACGGCGAGGGTCACGCCGGCAGCGGCCGCCTGTGGCTCGAAGGCCGCTGCCGCATCGGCCGCCAGTGCCCCGAGATCGGACGCCTCGCGTCGCAGGCCGAGCGCCCCGGCATCGGCCATCGAGAGGGTTCGCAGGTCGTCGATGAGCCGCTCGAGCTGATTGGCCTCCGCCAGGATGCGCTCGAGGTGCGCACGGTCGGCGGGATAGAGGCCATCGAGCATTCCCTCGACGTTTCCCTGGATGACGGTCAGCGGGGTGCGCAGCTCGTGGCTGACATCGGCCAGCAGGCGACGCCGCGACGCCTCGGTCTCCTCCAGCCGCCTGCTCATCGCGTTGAACGCGCGGGCCAGGGCGCGCACTTCGCGTGGCCCGCGCTCCCGCACCTGAGTCCCCAACTGGCCGGCTTCCACGCGGGCCGATGCCTCGATCAGCTCGCCCATCGGCGCGGCCGCGAGGCGCACCGCGCGAACCACCCGGCGCGCGAGGAGCGCGACTCCGACCAGCACCGCGACGCCGAGCACCGGAGAGAACCAGTGCTCGCCGAAGAGGGCGCCGAGCGCCGATACCACTGCCGCGGCGAGCAGCACCAGCAGGAAGACCACGCCGGCGGCGAAGAGGGCCGCGCGGCGCGCGAATCGACGGCGGGCTCGCCGCCATTCCTCCGGGCGCTCGGGCGGCCATGCTTCCTCCTGCGGCCACCACGGTGGCCTGCTGCCGGACGGATCCCAGCCGCGACCGCCCCATCCGCGGCCGCGCCAGCCTCCTCGATCCTCACTCGGCAAGGCGGTAGCCCACGCCGTAGACCGTGAGCAGGAAGCGTGGCGAGCGGGGTGATGGCTCGAGCTTGCGCCGGATGTTCTTCACGTGCGCATCGATGGCGCGCTCGTACGACTCGAACGCCACGCCGTGGATGGCGTCGAGCAGCTGGGATCGCGTGAACACCCGACCCGGCTCTCTGGCCATCGCGGCCAGCAAGGAGAACTCGGTGGCGGTCAGCTCGATCGCCTCGTCGCCGCGGCTGACCCGCATGCGCGGCACGTCGAGGGTCAGCTCTCCGGCGCGGAGCAGGTCGGTCTGGCCGCTGGCGGCATGCCGACGAAGCACCGCGCGGACGCGCGCGACCAGCTCGCGGGGGCTGAACGGCTTGGTGACATAGTCATCGGCCCCGAGCTCCAGGCCGATCAGCTTGTCGGTCTCGTCGTCTCGCGCGGTGAGCATGATGATCGGCAGATCGCCCCCGCGGCGGATGCCGCGCGTGACGTCCAGGCCGTCGAGGCCCGGAAGGCCGAGGTCCAGGATCACCAGGTCCGGCGGTTCGGTCCGGACCCGCATGAGCGCCTCGTCGCCGGAGCCGGCGGTGCTGACGCCGAAGCCGGCGGCCGCCAGGAAATCGTGGACGAGCCGAACGATCTTCGGCTCGTCGTCCACGATCAGGATCTGCGGCATCGTGCCGGCATGGTAGGCGGCATCACGCGCCGCTGGCGGGCTGCGATCCCTCGCCGCCCTCCCGGCGGTGCATCTCGCGATGCCATCCTTCGAACATCTCTTGTCGCCCGCCCCGACCGCCAGGACCGCCGCCCCAGCCGCCGCCACCCCGGCCGCCGAAGGCCGCACGCAGGAGCGCGAAGACCAGGAAGATGCCGAGGATCCAGAAGATGATCCCGAAGAAGCCGAAGCCGATATGGCCGTGGCCGTACGGCGCTCCCCACCCGTAGTGGCCCGGTACAACCGGCACCGGATCGCCCGACGCGGCCGCCTGCTGCGCGGCCTCCGCGAAGCCGGCCGTCAGCCCGGCGTTGTAGACCGCCGTGCCGATCCCGATCGCCACGGCCACCAGCAGCAGCGCCGCAAGCACGCGTGCCAAGGTTCGCCCGTTCATCTCGTTTGCTCTCCTCGATTCGTTGTCCGGTCCACCACGCGGACCGATGAGCAGAGCCTGCCGATCAATTGCGCGCCAACTGTGAACGCGGAGTGGATCGAGAACGGATGTCCGGGCCGCACGATCATGCGTTGCGTATCCGTCGCACCCGATCCTTCTCGGCGAGCGTCACGTTCGGGTCGGCGAGGCGAAAGAGCGTTGCCGCGGCGAGGCCGCGAAGCACGGTGTCGGAGCCCACGCGTGAGCGGAAGACTCGCGCCGCGAGCCGCCCCGGCAACCCGGCGCTGGTCTCGAGGATGAGCCACGTCAGCGCGACATCCGCGTCCGGATCACCGCCGTGTGCATTCGTCCAGTCGATCACCATCGGCCCGCCGCCGGCGAGCATCACGTTGTCCGGGTGCAAATCGAAGTGGACGAGAGAGCCGTCGCCGTACGAGATCGCGTGGAGCCGATGGTGGAGATCGGCGAGCAGGCCGATCAGCTGCCGCAGCTGCCATGGGTGCCGGCGGAGGTGCGCGGCCATGGTGGGTCCGTCGATGCGGTCGAGGACCATCCCGCCCTCGCGCAGCTCGCGGACGACCGGCACGGGATATCCGTGCGCCCGCGCGTGTTCCATGATCTGCGCTTCGCGCCCCGGGTCGCCCCCCATCCGGAGCACCGTCCCATTGCCGAGGTCGGTGACGTGGGAGGCCCGGCCGCGCATGCCGGCATCGTGCCACAGGGGACGGCTACCATGGCCGGCGATGGCTTCGTACAGCGTCAACCCGCAGGCGATCGCGCATGCCGAGCGCCTCATCGATGCTCGGCAATACGTGCTGGACAGCGACTGGGGCGAGGTCCAGCCGCGCGCCGAGGACGAGAACGCCTACCTCGAGCGGCATGCGTGGGATGACTACGCCCTGTGGCACCTCGGGCTTACCGATGGAGCCACGGACGAGACGAAGGCCAGATACGCGTTCGTGTACGGCGACTTTCGTCGCGTGCACCGCACCGGCCTCATCGCCTGCCAGTACCGCGCCGCAGAATGGCGCCACAAGGATGTCGAGCTCGCCGCCCACGAGCTGCTTCAGCGGCTCGACCGGATGAGCGCCTAGGAGCCGGCCCGTGCCAGGAGGGGCAGGACCTCTTCGGCCAAGATGCGCCTCGACTCGGCAGCGACCGCCGGATCGAGGCCCGGGAAGTGGGCGCGCGCCACGTAGGTGCCTTCCTCGCCGAGCACGCCGCGGTACTCGAGGATGCGCTCGGCAACCTGCTCCGGCGTGCCGGTGACCGTCTGCTGGCGGAGCCGCTTCTCGTCCTCGGCGGTGATGGCCGGCGGATGGGCACGCTGCCGCGACCCGCGCGCCGACTCCATGTCGCCGTACTTCCAGTCCATGTACCAGGCCATCTCGCGGACCCGCTCCCAGGCGTCTCCGTCGCGCCACGCGAAGGTGGGCCGGTACAGGTTGGCCGTGACGCGTGCCGGATCGCGGCCGGCGGCGATCGCCTCCTCGCGCACCCAGGCCATCCTTCGCTCGAGGCCGCTCGGCGACGCCGGCCCGGCCAGGTAGCCGTCCCCGAGCCGCCCGACCCGTCGAACGGCTGCCTCCGCGCCGGCGCCGAGCCAGATCGGCGGACCGCCCGCCCGTGCCGGCTTCGGCGTCACGTTGATGCCGTCGTAGCGGTAGTGACGCCCGTCGCCGGTGACGAGCCCGTCCGACCACGCCTGGCGCAGCGTGGCGAGGTGGCCCTCCAGGCGAGAACCACGCTCCGACATCGGCACCCCGAAGGCCTCGAACTCCTCCTCGCGCCAGCCGATGCCGAGGCCCAGGATGAGGCGTCCGTCGGAGATGAGATCCACGGTGGCCGAGTCCTCGGCGAGGTGCAGCGGGTCGAACATCGGTGCCAGCAGGACGCCCGTCCCGAGCCGGATGCGCGACGTCCGGGCCGCGATCGCGGCGAGCAAGGGCAGCTGCGACGGCAGGTACCCGTCGTCGACGAAATGGTGCTCGCTGGTCCAGACCGAGTCGAAGCCCGCCGCCTCGACCTCGACGGCGATCTCGATCGCCTCGCGGTAGATCTCAACATCGGTGCGGCGGTCATCGGGATGGTGCTGTGCCGTCAGATAGCCGAAACCGATGCGCATCGGAATAGCCTAGCGATGCCGGAGGAGCGCGGCCCGAGCTCCGCGCCCCTCGACGGCCCGGGAGGAGACCCCTGAAGGATACCGCCCCTGTCAGCGCCTGCCCGTCAGGAACCATGTCTCGACCGGCCCCTTGCCCTTGACCTCGACCGTCCCGCGCCGCTCGACGTGGTATCGGTCCTTCAGGCGCTCCGCGGTGCCTGCCGTGACCTGGATGCGGCCGGGCAGGCCGTGCGACTCCATGCGGCTGGCCGTGTTCACGGTATCGCCCCAGACGTCGTAGATGAACTTCTTCAGACCGATGACGCCGCCGATGCCCGGACCGACATGCATGCCGACCCGGATCTGCATCTCAACGCCGGAGTCGGTCCGGTAGCGGCCCATCTCCTGGACGATGTCGAGCGCCATCTCGGCGACGTCGGCCGCTCCGCCGCCGTCCGGCGTCAGGCCGCCCACGGCCATGTAGGCATCGCCGACCGTCTTGATCTTCTCGAGGCCGTGGCGGTCGACGAGCTTGTCGAAGATCGAGAAGATCTGGTTGAGGACGTCGACGACCTCGCGAGCCGGACGCGCCGCCGAGAACGGCGTGAAGGCCACCACGTCGGCGAAGAGGACGGCGATCTCGTCGAAGGCATCGGCGATCGGCTCCTCGCCGTGGCGGAGTCGATCGGCGATCGAGGCCGGGAGGATGTTCAGCAGCAGCCGCTCGTTCTCCTCGCCGGCCCGCGCGACCTGCCGCGCGGCCGTCACGTCGGTCCCGTAGAGGTTGATCGACTCGAATTCGAAGAGCGAGACGACGTGCACCTCGAAGGTGCGCCCGCCGTGCTCCGCCTCGATCGGGTTCGGTGCCGACCCGTCGACGATGGCCTGGATACGGGCAAAGAGCTCGGGGGAAAGGCGCTGCCCGACCTCCGCGCCGAAGGCCAGCCGCAGGAGCCCGCTGGCGGGATTCGCGTAGGTGAGCACGCCGTCGCGTGACGCGCGCAGGACCGGGTTCGGGTTCTCGTCGGGAAACTTGTTGATGGCGATGAGCGCCGTCACATCGGTCCCGTACAGGTTGGTGAAGCCGAACTCGGGGATGGCGACGGGGGTGAGCGCGAAGGTGTGGCCATCGCCGCTGGCCTCGATGGTCCCGGTGCCACCGGACAGGCGGTCGCGAATCTGCTCGAGGAGCTCGTCCGGAACCGGGTCGCCGGCATCCACACCGAGCGCCTCGGTGATGACCGCGCTGGCCCGGTTGGCGTACAGGAGGCGGCCCTCCGGGCTGATGCGCAGCACCGGGTTCGGGTTGCGGTCCGGGAACTTCTCGACCACCTTGGCGGCGGTGATATCGGTGCCGTACACGTTGATCGAGCCGGTCGCCATCGGCACCGCCAGGATCGCGAAGGTACGCAGGTCGCATTCGAGCTCGAACGAGCCTGGCGGGACCATGAGCGACCCGTTCACCAGGCGCTCCAGGGTCTCGTCATCGACCCGATCCCCGACCGCGACGCCCAGGCGACGGCGGATCGGCTCGCTGGCCTCGTTGGCGTAGACGAGCTGGCCGTCGCGCGTGACCCGCATGACCGGGTGCGGGTTCCGATCCGGGAAGCTGATGGCGTCGGCGAACACGTCAGGGATCGACATGCGGCGGACCTTCCTGCGCACCGCTGATCATCCCACCCGTCACAAGCCATCGATGGCAGCGATCCTTGACCCCGAAGGCCCCGGCTGCCATATTCAACGTTGTGGTTGAACATCTGGATGCCACGTACTCGTCACTGGCTCATCCTGTGCGACGCTCGATGCTCACGCAGCTGCGCAGCGGGGAGCTGCGCGTCACGGACCTCGCCCGCCCGTTCGAGATCTCGCTGGCAGCCGCGTCGAAGCACATCGGACAGCTGGAGCGCGCCGGCCTCGTCGCGCGCCGGGTGCGCGGCCGCGACCACTGGATCTCGCTCACCCCCGAGCCGCTCGAGGACGCAGCCGGCTGGCTGGCACGCTACCGGTCCTTCTGGGAGCGTCGGCTGGACGCGCTGGAGGCGATCGTGGCCGAGCGTCCCGATGACTGAGGACGCGGTCGTCATCCGGCGCACGATCCCGGCATCCGCCGAGCGCGTCTTCGACGCCTGGACCGATCCGGAGCAGCTCGCGCGTTGGATGTCCCCGGTCGGCCATGCTGTGGCCGAGGTTGACGCGCGAGTCGGCGGCAGCATTCGCGTGACGATGTCCGGCGACGGCCGCACCATCGAGCACACCGGGGAGTACCTGGCGATCGAGAGGCCCCGTCGACTCGTGTTCAGCTGGCGCTCGCCCTACACCGGCGGCGGTACCAGCCGCGTCACCGTCGAGCTCACTGACGGGGCGGGCGGCACCGAGCTGACACTGCGGCACGAGCGGCTGCCGCTCGTGGCGATCGCCTCCCATGCCGGCGGATGGGGCTCGATGCTCGACCGGCTGGCTGCCTTGCTCTCCTCGATTAACCAGGAGGTGCCGGATGGCGCTTGACGAAACCGCCGAGATCGATATCCGCCGTGAGCCTCGGGAGGTCGCCCGCTACATGTTCGACCCTGCCAACGATGCACAATGGATCAGCGGCATCAGCGAGGCCGAGCCGCTCGGCCCGCCGCCCATCGGGATCGGCTCACGGGTTCGACGCCGGGCGAGCTTCCTCGGAAGACGGATCGACTACGTCATGGAGGTCGTCGGCCATGAGCCGCATCGGCGCCTTGCGATGCATGCCGTGAAGGCACCGATGCCGATGGATGTCACGTACGAGGTCGAGCCGGTAGCGAACGGCAGTCGCGCGCGCGTCCGCGTGCAGGGCGACGCCGGCGGCCTCTACCGCGTGGCCGGCCCGCTGATGGGCATGCAGGTCCGGCGCTCGATCACCGCCGACGTCGCAGAGCTCAAACGCATCCTCGAGGAACACAACCCCGCGCCGTGAGTGCCAGGGGAGATGATCAGGCGGGATGGCCGACGGCCAGCATGTACACGGCGGCCTCCTCCACCCCGTCCACGCCGAGCATCTCGTTGATCTGGTCGTCCATGAAGGCGCCCACGCCGCAGGCGCCGAGGCCCAGGGACACGGCTGCCAGGTACCCGTTCTCGCCGATGTGGCCCGCTTCGAGCAGTCCGTAGCGGTAGCTTCGATCCTGGTACTTGGGCCGCATGCGCTGGAGGACCTGGGTGAGGAAGAGCACGGCCCCGCACTCGCCGAGGAACTCCTGCTCGATCGCCTGGTCCACCACCCGCGCGCGCATGTCGCCCGCGCGGACGAGCTCGAGCTGGTGGTCGCGAATGGCGTAGTGGTAGACGCCACGCTCAACGCCCTCGACGCTGTGGATGACGGCATAGGTCTCGATCGGATACAGGGCGCCGGAAGATGGTGCGGTGCGGCGTGCATTTCCCCATCGGTCCGCGCTGATGCCGGTGGCGAGGGCCAGCACCTGGGACAGCTCCGCGAGCGTCATCGGCTTCGCGGAGTACGAGCGCGTCGAACGCCGGGCGAGGATCGCCTCCGCCGCCGGCGGGCCGTCGACGGCAATCGGCTCCGGGAGGGCCACCCGGGCGGCATCGGGATAGGTCTTGTAGAGCTCCGGAAACTGGCCCCAGTTGGCGACCGAGCCCAGCGCGTCGATGATCCCCGGCTTGCTCCACTGGTGGTACACCACGCCCACGTCGGACCCGGCGGCGATCTGGGGCGCTGGCCGCAGTCCTCGTCCGATGGCCCAGCCGCCCAGTCCCCCGGCCGCGAAGCCGAGCAGCCCACGGCGCGAGATGGCGACCCTCCTCAGCAGCGATCCCGCTGCCGGAGCCGGCTCAGCCCCCACATCGGTGGTTCGCGCGGGCGTGGCGGCGGGCCCATGCGCCCTGGCGTCTGCCGGAGGCGCCGTCACCGACCGGAGCCGAAATCGCGCGTAGCCGACCAGCCGCTCCCAGTTGAACAGCACGTGGGCAATGGCGAAGCCGCCCATCACGTACCCCGCCACGGTGTGATACCAGAAGTCGTTGAGATCCCACAGGTCCGCCACGACGCCGGTCGCCGCGGTGGCTGCCACGCTCAGCAGCAGGCCGGCGCTGACGAACCAGTCGAGGTCCTGCCGAAGCCGACGCATGATCCCGCTGAACGCTGCATATCACTTGCCCGCCAGCCGATAGATCACGTCGTCCGTTAGCCGCCGGCTCTGCGGCCCCTCACACGACGGAGGCCGACCGTGTCGAGCTCGGCCTGCACCAGCCCGTCGAGGCGCCCCGCCTTCCAGTCCCCGAACGGATCGGGCGTGAAGTCGAGCAGCGTGGCGTACTCGAGCCGATGGAGCGCCCGCGAAGCGAGAAGCTGGTCGAGCTCCCGAGCCCTGTCGACGCCCGACCCTGCAAGGTCGCCGCGCCTGATGGCGCGAGCTCCGGCGTTCAGCCCTCGCAGCCGATCCAGCCGCCAGGGAAGATATCGGTTCATCCAGGGGATCACGGCGATCGCCACCACGATGATTCCCAGCAGCGCCGCAACGATGACGAGCAGCCGCTCGAGATCCGAGCCGAATTGGATGATCGGCTGAGCCGTGGCGCCGAAGGCGTCGACCAGCCGGCTCGCGGCACCTTCGCCGACCAGCGGAATTCCCTGGACGGCCTGCGCGACCTCGCCGCCGGTATCGCGGAGGCCGAGCCCGCCGTCGCGGATGAGGCGGCCGGCCCCGGCCAGCTCGGCGAGCAGGCCGTAGAGCCGCGCGCCAAGGCTCAGCCACAGCGCCAGCCAGGCAAGCGTGGCGACATCAGCCGCGACCTCGCGCATCCTCGGTCCGCGGCGCTCACTCCAGATCAACATGGGTCCTCCTTGCCCGGCCAGAGAGCATCGCCGGTGCCACCGGCATTGGCAGAGGCTGGGCACGGTGCAGAACGCTCGACATATCGCGCAGACCGTCAGACTGGGCCGCATGCAACGCCCGTTCCGCTTCGGCGTGATCATCGACTCGCGCACCGCCACCCGCGCCGACGTGGTGACCCTCGCCCGCCGCGCCGAGCAGGCGGGCGTGACGGTGATCCTCGGCACCGACCACCTCGGCCGTTGGGCGACGCTGCCGCTCCTCCAGGCGGCGGCCGAGACGACGAGCCTGCGGATCGGCACCTTCGTCCTCAACAACGACCTGCGCCATCCGACCGTCCTCGCCCAGGAGCTGACGACGATCGATGCCGTCACCGATGGGAGGCTCGAGATCGGGATCGGCGCAGGCTGGAACCGCGACGAGTACCTCGCCGCCGGCCTCCCATTCGACCCCGCGCCGCAGCGCGTGTCCCGCATGCAGGCAACGGTCGCCATGCTCAAGCAGGCCATGGGCGAGGGTCGAATCGACCACGAGGCCGATGCGGCCTACCCGACCATCCACCAGGAGAAGCTGCCGATGGCCGTGCAGCGCCCCTATCCACCGATCATGGTCGGCGGGGGCGGGCCCAGGGTCCTCCGCTACGCCGCGCGAGAGGCGGACATCGTCGGCATCGATCCCCGCTCCCTGCCCGAGGGCGGCACCGACCCGGCCGACATCACCGAGGCGGCCGTCGACCGCAAGATCGCGTGGATCCGCGAGGCGGCCGGAGATCGGTGGGCGCAGCTGGAGATCAACATCGCGCTCTTCGAGGTCGATCCTGCCTATCGCACCCGCTCCGGTCCTCCCCCGCCTCGCTCGCGCGCGATCGGCGAGGGGGAGATGGCTGCCAGCCCGCACTACCTCGTCGGCGACTCATCCGAGATGGTCGAAGCGCTGCTCGCGCGACGCGAGCGGTGGGGCATCAGCTACATCGCCCTGCGACCCGAGCATCTCGACCCGCTCAGAGAGGTCATCGGCAGCCTGGCCGGCCGCTAGGGCGCCGACACCCGGCTACTGGGCGGTCCAGCCCCCGTCCACGCGGAGGAGCGACCCGGTGACGAGGCCGGCCGCAGGCGAGGCGAGGTAGAGGACGGCGCCCGCGATGTCCGTCGTGGTCCCGAAACGGCCCACCGGTATCCGTGCCAGGACATCGGCGGCGAAGTCCGGATCGTCGAGCCGTTCGGCGGTGCCGGGCGTCCGGATGAACGTCGGCGCGATCGCGTTCACGGTGACTCCGTGCGGGGCCCACTCGAGTGCCAGCACCCGGGTGAGCATGTTGAGGCCGCCCTTGCTGGCCGAGTACACGGCATGGCGCCGAATGCCGACCACGCCCGCCTGCGAGCTGAGGCTGATGATGCGCCCGTACCGGCGCTGGACCATCGAGCGGGCGACCGCCTGGGTCACGAAGAAGAGGCCGCGGAGGTTGACATCCATCATCTCGTCCCAGTCGGCCTCGGTGACGTCCAGGGCGTCATGGTTCGCGCCGAGGCCGGCATTGTTCACAAGGATGTCGATCCGGCCGGCCTGGTCAAGCACGTGCCGGACGGCATCATCGATGGAGCCATTGTCGGTCACGTCCAGCGCCACCGGGATCGCGGTCCCACCTCGCGCTTCCACGTCGGCCACGAGGTCGGCGACGTCGGCCGGGGAACGCGCACCGGCGGCGACGGTCGCGCCCGCGCCGGCCAGCGCGAGCACAAGGTCGTGGCCGATGCCGCGCGACGAGCCGGTGACGAGCGCGACCTGTCCGGCGAGGCTGAAATCGGGCTGCTCCATCAGGAGATGCTACCGACACGGATGCTTGATGGCATCCCGATTGCAGTCGGCTGTCGCTTGGTCGGGGAGCGTCATAGCGAGATGAGTGAGCATTCGCCACCGTGCAGGTACCTTCCACACAGGACACCGGGCGGATCCAGGCTGCGTCGAGCGATGGTGACGAGCGACGCGCCATCCTGGACGCCCTGCGAGCGCTTCGGCGAGGCGAGTTCGACGTCCGTCTGCCGGGGGGCATGACCGGCCTGACGGCGGAGATCTACGAGGCGCTCAATGACGTCGCCGAGCTGAACGAGCGGACGTCGCGCGAGCTTCGGCGGATCAGCCGCATCGTCGGCCGTCAGGGCCAGATGGGAGCGCGCGCCTCGATGCCCGCTGCGGTCGGTGGCTGGGCTCGCAATGTCGACGCACTCAACGACCTCGTCGAGCAGCTCTCCGAGCCGGCGATCCAGGTGAGCCGCGTGCTCGGCGCGGTGGCCGGGGGCGACCTCTCGCAGCGCATGGAGCTCGACATTCGCGGCCGCCCGCTGCGCGGCGAGTTCCGCCGCTGGGCCGACCTGGTCAACACCATGGTCGACCAGCTCAACGCCTTCGCCTCCGAGGTGACCCGCGTGGCCCGCGAGGTGGGCACCGAGGGCAAGCTCGGCGGCCAGGCCGACGTGCGCGGCGTGGGCGGCACCTGGAAGGACCTCACCGACAGCGTGAACTCCATGGCCGGCAACCTGACCGGCCAGGTGCGCAACATCGCCGAGGTCACC
>DASVEH010000041.1:0-2614 GCA_036380655.1 Candidatus Limnocylindria bacterium
GGCGTACCAGACCTGCCGCAGGAGCGTGGGCTTGTTGCGAAACGCCGCGTAGACCGTTTCGACCGCTACGCCCGCGGCGCCGGCGATTTCGGCAATCGTGGTCCGTCCGTAGCCCTGGCTGACGAACAGATCGTGTGCTGCACGAATGATTCGATGCCGCGTCTCGCCCGCCTGTTCGCGACGCCGGGTGGAGCGATAGGGCCGCTTGACTTTACCTCTCATTGGATACATCCTAACTGTATTGAGAACAGTGGAGCTATATCGGAGGATACCATGAGGCGCAGAAGTAGGAGAGTTCGTGGCGGCGCACGTGCTGGAACGATGAGGAGGGTGAGATGAGTCAGACGGAAGCTTTCCTGGCGTCCGTGCTACCGCGTCTGACCGAAGCGGACAACGCGCTCCACAACGGTGATGCCGGCCCGCGCAAGGCCATGTGGTCGCACAACGATCCGGTGACACTGTTCGGTGCGGCCCGAAGCGGGAGCGGATGGGACGAGCTGCGTCAGTTGTTCGATTGGCTGGAATCACAGTTCTCGAACGGGACGTACGAGTACGAGGTCCTGGCCGCGGGCGCGAGCGGCGACCTCGGTTACATCGTGGGCATCGAGCACTCCTCCGTTTCGATCGGCGGCGCGGAGCCCGAGGCCTATGAGCTGCGAGTCACGACGATCTGTCGGCGTGAGAACAGTGAGTGGAAGGTCGTGCATCGCCACGCCGACCCAAAGCCAGAAAGCGACGCTGCTCGTCGCGGGGTCTCCCGACTCGGCGCGGATGACCGCAACCAGTAGCCGCAGCGCGGTCGCGGGTCACGTGCGAGGGCCGACCCCCGGGTTTGCGCCGACGCTCTCCGCGTCCGGCCGCCGCCGATCAGTCCGCCGAATCGGGAGCCAGAGGCTCATCCCCGGACGGGAAGAGTGCCGTCAGCCTCTTCTGTTCGCGCGGAATGCGTCCAGCCGTCCCGAGGACGAGGAGTCCGAAGACGATCGCCGCCCCGGCCACCCCGATCCAGGTCGCCCAGCTGCCGGCCACCCCGACGATGAGGCCGAGCACCCCTGCCAGGACGCCGCCGACCATCGAGACGATGAGACCGATCATCCCGCCGGACGTCGTCAGCCCGTAGAGCACGAGGCCGAGTCCCGTGCTCGGCGGATTGCCGTAGCTCAGGCTGATGCCGGCCACGTCGTCGTGGGTGGCGGTCGTGAAGTAGGGGGTCACGATCGGGGCGATCTGCGTGTAGCCGTGCCGGATGCGCGCCATGCCGTGGATCGCGCGAAGGTCATCCTCGTTGGCTCCGAGGATGCGGCCATAGGTCGTCAGGCCGATGACCAGGTCGAAGGCGAGCACGATCGCGGCGATCGTCAGGAAGTGCTCGCCGAACGACATGGCCTGCGCCAGCAGCGCGAGGGCGACGAATGACATCGAGAGGAAGCTGAGGAACATCCCGCCGCGGGTGAACGCCTCGTTGTAGGCGAGCGACCGGCTCGACAGCAGGCTCCAGTGCTCGGTACTCAGGATCTGGACGACCCGCTGATCGTCCAGCGACGTGACCGGGCTGGCGGGTGTGGTGTCCGCGGACATCGGTCTCTCCTCTTGGTGGTCGGTCGGTCATCGATTGTGAGGCATGCGCCGCGCAGCGGCGGTCAAGGCGATCGGGGCGAGCGCCGCGGAACCCCGAGGTCCAACCGCCGGTCAGCGGCGCGCGATCGAGCCCCGGCTGGTGACGATCACCGCGCACCGGCCACGAGGCCGCGGGCAGCCCACGCACGCGCGGGAAGCACGAAGGGTGCGTCGGGCAGGGCTCGACGGCAGCGCTCGCGCAGCTTGGCCATGCCGTCGGTATCCAGGCGGGCCACATACGCGCCGGCCGGTCCGACGCCCCGGGTGAACGGCTCCCACCACTCCTCGAACGTGGCGTGCTCTAGGTCGGCTGACAGGACGGTCTCTTCCACGTCCCGCAGGCCGGCGGTCCCGAGCAGCTCCAGCAGGTGCCCCTGGCGCGCACCCGCCAGTGACGACTCGTCGATGGCCGCCGGATCCAGCTCGCGGGCGGCCCGCCAGAACGTGCCGAGCGGCCCCATCCCTCCGGCGTGGTCCCACACGCAGGCGGCGACGACCCCGCTGGATCTCGTGACCCGTGCCATCTCGGCCAGCCCGGCGACTGGATCCGTCATGAAGTGGACGACCAGCTGCGCAAGGGAGGCGTCGAATGCCTGGTCCCCGAAGGGCAGGTGCTCGGCAGAGGCCTTCCGGACGTCGACGCCCGGGTTCCGGGCACGCGCCGCGGAAACGAACGGCTCGGAGGGGTCGACCGCCGCGACGGCGGCCGCGCCAACCCGCCGCACGAGCTCGGCGGTGAGGGCCCCCGGGCCGCAGCCCACGTCGAGGACGCGCTGCCCTTCCGTCACGCCGGCGAACTCGGCCAGCTGCGGTGAGAGGAGCCGCGAGTAGCGGCCCATGAAGCGGTCGTAGGCGTCCGCCGCGACGTCGAAGCTCATCGGCGCAATGTACGCTGCCAGGCTCGGCGACGACGGTCGGATGCGGCCAGATCTCCACCGACGGCGGCCCCCGCTGCCGATGTTGTGGACAACTTGGTGGACAGACCCCTTCCGATTTG
>DASVEH010000042.1:0-5790 GCA_036380655.1 Candidatus Limnocylindria bacterium
GATCGATGAGGAGCGGCCGCTCATCGCGGCGGTCTACACGAAGCGCTTCCGCGAGCCCGACAACGTGCAGACGGTGGGCCGGCTGAACGCCGACCCGACGCTCCAGTACGGCCTGGCGACCGGCGAGCAGCGGCCGACCGGCCATCCGCTGCTGGGCGACACCGAGGGCGGCACCCTGCCCGTCGACCGGTGGGAGTCGGTCGAGTGGTGGCCGCAGCTCCAGGTGAGCGGCGGCGACGTCGCGCTGGAGGAGTACCTCCTCGGCTTCCAGACCTATACGCAGAACGGCCTGCCGCCCATGCCGATCGCCGCGCCGCGGATTGGTTCCCTGCAGGCGGTGGCCAACGCTCCGCTCGACGAGGGCTACCTCTTCTTCGTGGCCGGATGCCCGGACGGCAACCGCGACGGTTCGCACTACTTCTCGGCGACTCTTGATGAGCACAACGCGAACATCGCCAGGGCGAACGAGGAGTGCGCCGGACAGTGACCGGCGCGCGCCTGGCGTCGCTCCGTGCGCTGCTCGACGAGCATGCGCTCGACGCCATCCTGATCAGCCGCAGCGCCAACAAGCGGTACTTCAGCGGGCTCCGGCTCGCGGCGGACGAGGAGGCCACCTGGCCGGGGACGCTGTTCGTCTCGCGCGACGCTTCCGCCATCCTGGCCGACTCGCGATACACCGAGCAGGCGGAGCGGGAGGCGACCGGCTGGCAGGTGATCCTGACGACGGGACCGATCCAGGATGACCTGCCGCCGCTCCTGGCCGAGCACGAGGTGACCTCGCTCGGCATGGAGGCCGCCGTCGTGACGCACGCCGAGTGGTCGGCGCTGGCGGGCGCGGCTCCGGGAGTCGAGCTGCACGCCATCGACGACGAGCTCGGCCCTCTCCGCCTCATCAAGACTGCGGACGAGGTCGACGCCATCGGGCGTGCCTGTGAGCTCACCGATGCCTGCTTCACGCATCTCGTCGAATTCGTTCGCCCGGGCATGACCGAGCGCGAGGTCGCCTGGGAGCTCGAATCGTGGTTCAGGGCCAACGGCGCGGAGGGCCTGGCGTTCGCCCCGATCGTGCTGGCCGGGGCCAGGGCGGCCATGCCCCACGGCCAGCCGTCCGATGCGCGGGTCGAGACGGGCAACGTGCTCCTCATCGACTTCGGCTGCGCCGTCGACGGCTATCGGTCGGACATGACTCGCACCCTCTTCGTCGGGGAGGTGCCCGACGAGGTGCGGCGGGCGCACGACGCGGTTCGCGGAGCGCAGGCCGCCGCCGTCGAGGCGCTCGAGATCGGCGTCAACGGGCAGGAGGTGGATGCGGTCGCCCGCCGGCACATCGAAGCCGCCGGCTTTCCCGCCTTCCTCCACGGGCTCGGGCATGGGATCGGGCTCGAGACGCACGAGCCGCCCAGCCTGCGCGCCTCGCGGCCGTACACCCTCGAGGCCGGCATGGTGTTCAGCGTCGAGCCGGGCATCTACCTCCCCGGCGTGACGGGGATCCGAATCGAGGACATCGTCGTGCTCGAGGAAGCCGGCCCGCGGTTCCTCACCAGGTCGCCACGCGAGGCCCTCGCCATCGGGTAGGGCGGCCGACGAGCGCGGGGATCGGCGGTATCCTGTGCGGCGCACGCATCGGTCCATCAGCAGGAGCAACCCATTTGATCAGCACCGGCGACGTCAAGAAGGGCGTCATCATCGAGCTCGACGGGCAGCTCATGAAGGTCCTCGACTGGACCCACATCAAGATGGCCCGCGGCTCGGCGCAGGTCCGGATGAAGCTGCAGAACGTTCGAAAGGGCGACATCGTGGAGCGCACCTTCCAGGCCGGCACCCGCTGGCCCCGCGCACGCGTCGAGCAGCGCAAGGCGCAGTACCTGTATGCCGATGGCGATGCCTATCACTTCATGGACACCGAGACCTACGACCAGTTCGCGATCGGCGCCGCCATGCTCGGCGACGACACCCGCTACCTGCTCGAGAACACCGACGTCTTCGTCAGCACCCATGACGGAGAAGTCCTCGGGGTCGATCTGCCGGTCACGGTCGACCTGCGGGTGACCCAGACCGATCCCGGCTTCGCCGGAGACACCGCCACCGGCGCCAAGAAGGCCGCGACCGTCGAGACCGGGCTCGTCGTCCAGGTGCCGCTGTTCGTGAGCGAGGGCGACGTGCTGCGCATCGATACCCGCACAGGCGAGTACGTCACGCGCGTCCAGTGACGTGGACGATTCGTAACGGCACCGGTGCCGGATAGGGATGCCCGATCAGCCGACGCTCTGGGAGCAGCCCGAACCACCTGACGAGGACGAGGCGCGGTGGGCTGAGCCACCGCGGGCGGCGCCCCGCATCCTGCGGGTCACGGACCTCAATCGCCGGGTCCGCAGCCTGCTCGACAGCGACTCCGTGCTCGCCGACGTGTGGGTCGAGGGCGAGGTCAGCCAGCCGTCGTTCCCGCCATCGGGACATTGCTTCTTCACGCTCAAGGACGCCAACAGCCAGGTGCGCGCCGCGCTCTTCCGCGAGGAGCTGACGCGGGCCGCGATGCGTCCGGAGCACGGGATGAACGTCATCATCCACGGACGGGTGCGCGCCTACGAGCCGCAGGGCGTCTACCAGCTCTATGTCGACACCATCCAGGCTGCCGGAGCAGGCGACCTGCACGCCCGCTACGAGGCGCTGCGCAGGGAGCTCGCCGCGGCCGGCCTGTTCGAGGAGCAGCGCAAGCGCCCGGTCCCGCGCTGGCCCCGGCGCATCGGCGTGGTGACCTCGCCGGTCGGCGCCGTGTGGCGCGACATCACCAACGTGCTCCGCCGACGCTATCCCCTCGCCGAGCTGGTGCTCAGCCCGACGGTGGTCCAGGGCGTCACCGCTGCGCCCGCCATTGTCCGCGCGCTTCAGCGCCTCTATGCCCAGGACGCGATCGACACGATCATCCTGGCCCGTGGCGGGGGATCGCTCGAGGACCTGTGGAGCTTCAACGACGAGCGCGTCGTGCGAGCGGTCGCCGATGCGCCGGTGCCGATCATCGTGGGCGTGGGCCACGAGTCCGACGTCACCCTGTCCGACTTCGCAGCTGACCTGCGCGCGCCGACGCCGAGCGCCGCCGCCGAGCTTGCGGCGCCCGACGCCGCCCAGCTGGCCACCGTCGTCGGTCGCCTGCGCGACCGTGCCACGTCCGCGCTCCTCGGCCGCGCCGCCGAGCAGCGACGCTCCCTCGACGCCGAACGGCGCGCGCTGGTCGGGCTTGCCCCGGACATCGGCGCCGCTCGCCAGCGGACCTCCGACCTGCTCGACCGCGGCGCGCGTGCCCTCGACGATCGACTTGGCCGCCGCCGCATGGTCGTCGAGTCGGCCGTCGCCACCCTGCGCACCCTCTCACCGGCCGCCACCCTCGAGCGCGGCTACGCGGTGGCGCGCACGGCCGACGGCCGGATCGTCCGGGACGCGACGCAGGTTGCGGCCGGGGATCCGATGCAGGTCATCGTGGCGCGCGGTACCGTGGAGACCCGCGTCGAGCGCCCACGCGTCGACGCAACCGAGGAGCTGCTCTCATGATCGACGACGCGCGGTTCGACGTCCTCACCGACGAGGAGCTGGCGCGCCGCCCCTTCGACGAGCTGGTGGTGGCGCTGCAGCAGACGGTCCAGCGCCTCGAGGGCGGGAACGTCGGTCTGGAGGAGAGCATCAAGCTCTACAAGCAGGGCCTCCGGCTCCATACGGCGTGCGAGACGCGGCTGCGGGAGGCCGAGCTCACCATCACCGAGCTCGGGCGGCGAGGCGTGACCGGGGCCGAGCCGGAGGACTGAGCCGTCATCAGGCCGATGCGTGCCGACGACGCCGAGGCCGTTGCCGAGCTGACCTCTCAGCTCGGGTATCCCGTCGACGCGGCCGAGCTGGCGTCGCGGGCCTCGCAGATCCGCGAGCGG
Source organism: Candidatus Limnocylindria bacterium (assembly GCA_036380655.1). GTDB lineage: Bacteria > Chloroflexota > Limnocylindria > QHBO01 > QHBO01 > JACDBZ01. The sequence continues at coordinate 3,918 of DASVEH010000042.1, forward strand.
ACTGACGGCGAGATCCTGGTGGCCACCGACGGCGACGATCGGCCGATCGGCTGGATCCACGTTGCGCCCCACGACACCCTCGAGGCCTCCCGCCAGGCCGTGATCCTCGGCCTCGTGGTGGAGGAGTCGCGACGGTCGGCCGGAATCGGCGCCGAGCTGGCCACCGCAGCGGAGACGTGGGGGCGCGACCGCGGCGCGACCTCGATCCTCGTCCGCTCGCGGAGCACGCGCGTGCGTGCGCATCGGTTCTACGAGCGTATCGGCTACGTCGAGGTCAAGCGCAGTCACGTCTTCGCCAAGCCGCTCGTCTGATGGTGACGCCCATCGGTCCTATACTTTCGTGCGATCCCTGGAGGGCATGTTTTCCTTGACTCTGCTCGAGACCATCCGCGAGCCGGCCCAGCTTCACGACCTGACGCGGGGGCAGCTCGAGACGCTCGCGGGGGAGCTGCGCGAGAAGATGATCCGCACGGTGCATCACACCGGCGGGCACCTGGCGAGCTCGCTCGGGACCGTCGAGCTGACGCTGGCGCTCCATCGAGTGATGGACTCGCCGCGAGACCGCATCGTGTGGGACACCGGCCACCAGGCGTACGCCCACAAGCTGCTGACCGGACGCTGGGATCGGTTCGACACCCTGCGCCAGGTTGGCGGCATCGGTGGCTTTCCGAGGCGCAGCGAGAGCGAGCACGACGTGTTCGACGGCGGCCACGCCGGCACCGGTGTCAGCATCGGCGTCGGGCTGGCGGCGGCCCGCGACACGCGTCCGGGGGCGGACCCGGCCCGGCGGCAGCGGATCGCGGTCTGCGTCGGCGATGCGGCCATCGGCTCGGGGCTGACGATGGAGGCCCTGAATCACCTCGGACACACGAAGCACCCGATGCTCATCGTGCTCAACGACAACGAGATGAGCATCAGCCCGTCGGTCGGAGGGCTCTCGACCCGGCTCAACAAGATGCGGCTGTCGCGCGCCTACCAGGAGACGAAATCGGCGACGGTGCGCGCCCTGCCGCGCGTCCCGTTCGTCGGCAAGCCGGCCTTCGAGCTGCTCGGCTGGGCCAAGGAGGGCTTCAAGCGCTCGTGGGCCAAGGTCGGATTCTTCGAGGACATGGGGATCACCTACATCGGCGTCCTCGACGGCCATGACCTGGGCGAGCTGGAGGCTGCGTTCGAGGCCGCCTTCCAGCTGCGCTCGCCCGTCCTCGTGCACGTCAAGACCATCAAGGGCAAGGGTTACGCCCCCGCCGAGCAGGACTCGATGAGCTTCCACGGCGCCAGCCTGCCGCCGATCGACCTGTGCCTCATCGACCCGACCGAGGAGCCCCTGCCGGCCGAGGGCAAGCCAAAGCACAAGCCGAAGACCTACACACAGACCTTCGTCGAGGAGGTCGTGCGCCTGGCGGAGACCGATGAGCGCATCGCCGCCATCACCGCCGGCATGCCGACCGGCACCGGCCTGGCACGCTTCGCCGAGCACTTCCCGTCGCGCTTCCACGACGTCGGCATCGCCGAGCAGCACGCCGTGACGATGGCCGCGGGGCTGGCCCTGGCGGGGATGCGCCCGGTCGTCGCGCTCTACTCCACCTTCGGCCAGCGGGCCTACGACGGCCTCGTCCACGACGTCTGCCAGAACGACGTCCCGGTCCTGCTGGGTCTGGATCGATCCGGCCTGGTCGGGGAGGACGGGACCTCGCACCAGGGAATGTTCATGCTTCCGGGCATGCGGTCCCTACCGAACCTGGCGATCGGCTCCCCCAAGGACGAGCAGGAGCTGCGCGACCTGGTCGTCACGGGGCTCGGCCATCCGGGTCCGGTGGCGCTGCTCTACCCCCGTGATGCCGGCGAGGACCTGGCCGACCGGGAGGGAGCCGCC
>DASVEH010000043.1:0-2493 GCA_036380655.1 Candidatus Limnocylindria bacterium
GTGAACAACGTCGAGGACGAGGGCATCCGCGGGAAGCGCGAGCGCTGGTGGCGCAACGCGTTCCTGATCATCGCCACCGTCTACGTGTCGCTCCTGCTCATCGGCCTTCTCGTCCAGGTCCTGGGCGGCTTCACGCAGATCCTGCTCATCGTCTTCGTCGCCTGGCTCCTGGCGTTCGTCCTGTCTCCGGTCGTGGCGGGCATCGTGGATCGAGGATGGATGAAGCGCGGCGCCGCCGTCGGCCTCGTCTACGCGCTGACGCTCGTCGGCAGCGGGTTCCTGCTCTTCTACGCGGCGTCCTCGATCGGCGCCTCGATGGCCGAGATGGCGGAGGACTTCCCGCTCACGCGGGCCAGGATCGAAGGCACCCTGCGCGGCTGGGAGGACGCGATCTCCTTCGGCCGATTCGAGCCGGACCTGATCAACCTGTATCGCGACGTCGAGGGGACCGCGGTGCGGGTGGCGGGCGAGGCGCTCGGAGAGGTGCCTTCGGTGACGGTGGCCGTTCTCGGCGCGCTGGTGCTGGTCATCATCCTGAGCCTCTACATGCTCGCGGACAGCGCGGGAATCCTGGCCAAGCTCAACCGCGTGGTCCCGAGCCGCTACGCCGACGAGGCCGCGCTCCTCGAGCGCACCGTGGCGAAGGCCTTCGGCGGCTTCCTGCGCGCGCAGATCATCCTTGCGGCGGTCCAGACCGCGCTCACCATCGGCGTCGTCCTGCTCGCCGAGCTGCCGTACGGCTTCCTCATCGTGGCCGTGTCGGCGCTCGCCATGCTGATCCCATTCTTCGGGCCGCCGCTGGCCCTGGTGCCGCCGATCCTGGCGACCGCCATCTTCAGCCCGGACTGGCTCCTCATCGTCGCCCCGCTGCTGCTGGTCGTGCAGACCGTCCTCGTCAACTACCTCCAGCCTCGGCTCATGCACGAGGCGCTGGGGATGCATCCCATCCTGGTGCTGGTCGGCCTCCTCGTCGGGTCGCAGATCGCCGGACTGTGGGGGGCGCTCTTCGGAATTCCGATCCTGGCCGTGCTCAACGTCTTCTTCACGTACGCCGTCAACCTTCGTGCGATCGAGGAAACTCCGGCCGTCGAGGTCGAGGAGATGCTCGACGAGGTGAGGCGCGAGGCACCGGACGCATCGCCCGAGGAGCTCGTCGCGATGGCCGCCGACCGGGTCGAGGAGGAGCAGGCCGATGACGAGGCCGCCGCCGTGTCCGGCAGGCTGGACGAGCTCGAAGAACGCCCCGAGCGGGCCTAGCGGCGTCCAACCGGCCGCCGGTGCAGGGCGCACGAGCGCTGCACCATGGCGTCCAGCTCCTCCGCCGAGAACGGCTTGTCGCGGGCAGGCGAGCTGAAGGACAGGATCTTGTCGCCGGTGACGACCACGACCGGGATGCTCGCCAGCTCGGGGTCGCGTGCCAGGGCCCGTGACAGCTCCCATCCATCCATGCGCGGCATGCGGACGTCGGTGAGGACGACACACGGCACGTCGCCCTCGTGGAGCCGATCGAGCGCGTCCGCCCCGTCGATCGCCACGTCCACCTCGTGACCGGCCTCGCGCAGCGCGTCGACGTACAGCGAGCGCACGCTCGGTTCGTCATCCACCACGAGTACGGAATGCTGCCTGGCCACTCGTATCTCCGACCTGTCGGTCCCTTCCGAAGCACGCTCCGTGCCGAGGAGCGCATTGACCGCATGGTCCGGGGTCTGACCGGTACTCCGCAGTGCCCGAGTAAGGGGTCCGGACGGGACCACTCGGCTACTGATCCGCCGCCGGGACCGGCCTAGGGTGGACGTGGGCGCCGAGCCGCCCGAATCCCGCACCCTGGAGAGAGATGCCCATTCCCGCGACCCGCCGCCCGCGACGCGTCGTCGCTCGGACCCTCGGGTTCGGCACCAGCGCACTCGTCGCCGCCGCTCTGCTGGCCTGGAGCCCGTCCGCGGCGACCGGATGGAACCAGGGTTCGGCCGAGGCGACCCTCTGGCAGCTCCTCAACGGCGCCCGGACGAACAACGGCATGGCGCCGGTGCAGCAGCACGGCACCCTGGTCAGCCTGGCCCGATGGCGCAGCTCCGACATGCTCAACCGGGACTACTTCAGCCACACGATCCTCGGCTGCGGGTGCCTCGTCTACACCTACTACGACCAGAACGGCCTGCGCTACGACTGGGCGGGCGAGAACATCGGCTGGAACTCCGGCCTCGACGACTCGTACTCACCGGTTCGGGTCCACGAGAAGTTCATGGCCTCCCCGGGGCATCGGGCCAACGTGCTCGACGCGCGTTTCACCCACGGTGGCGTCGGCGCGGCCGCCGCGGACAACAAGATGTTCCAGGGCTACGTCCAGAACACCCGCATGTACACCGAGCTCTTCCTCCAGGCCCCGGCCGCTGCGGCCCCGGCTCCTGCGCCCCCTCCCAGTGGCGGTGGATCCGGCGGCGGTGGCGGAGGCACAGGTGGCGGCTCGGGTGGCGGTGGCAGTGCCGGCGGCGG
>DASVEH010000044.1:0-5750 GCA_036380655.1 Candidatus Limnocylindria bacterium
TGGACGATGCCGCCCTCGAGCCGGCGACCACGGTGGTGCTGGCACGGGCCGGCCAGGAGCTCGTGCTGGATCGGGCCACGACCGTCCAGATCCTGTATCCCACCGACGCCGATGCGACGGCTCCCCTGCCGGAGGGCGACATCAACAACGGCTCGCTGGTCATGCTCCTCCGCCACGGCGGGTTCAACGCGTTGCTGACCGGGGATGCCGAGGCGCCGATCGAGGCCGTCCTCGTCGACCGAGGGGTCCTTCCGGCGGTCGACCTGCTCAAGGTCGGGCACCACGGGTCGAGGTCGTCCACCACGCCGGCGTTCCTCGATGCCGTCCGGCCGGGCGCTGCCGCGATCTCGTCCGGCGAGGGCAACGAGTACGGGCACCCGGCGGCCGAGACCCTCGAGACGCTTGCCGCGCGGCCGGCCATCGCCGTCTATCGCACCGATCTGCATGGCGACATCGAGGTCGAGACCGATGGACGCCTCTACCGCGTCAGGACCGATGCCGGCTGGAGCGCGCCGCGTCCGGTGCACGGCTCGGTGCCCGCGGGTAGCATCGGCCCATGGCCGTCCCCGACCGATCCACCGCCCGGCGCCTGCTGGCCGACGCCAACCTGCCGGACGGGATCGTGGTCCATTCCGAGGGCGTGGCCAGGGTGGCGACGGCCGCCGCCGCGATGCTCGCCGAGGCGCAGATTCCCATCGACAGCTCGCTGGTCGAGGCGGCGGCGCTCCTCCACGACATCGACAAGCTCGAGATCCGGCGCGGCGGTGGCGAGCACGGCGTCGTCGGCGCACGGCGGCTCGAGGCGGCGGGCCACCCGGAGCTCGCCATGCCGGTCGCCTCCCATCCATTGAGCTGCCTCCTCGACGATGAACGCTTCCCGCGCGGCTGGCCCTCGGTCCTGGTGGCCGTGGCGGACCGCCACGTCGCGCAGGAGTTCCTGACCATCGACGAGCGGCTCGACGACATGAAGGAACGACACCCCGAACATGCCGATGCGATCGAGGCGGCCCGGCAGCCGGCGCACGCGCTGGAGGCTGAGCTGGCCGAGGTCGCGGGCCTGTCGCCGGGCCAGCTTGTCGCCCGGCTTCGCGCCGCCTGGGAGGCCGGCGCGTGAGCGTGCCGCTGCTCCTCCTTCACGGCGACGACGGATTCGGCCTCGACGTAGCCCTGCGCGAGTTCGCGACCGCCGTCGATGCGACCGAGCGGATCGAGATCATCCCCGGTCCCACGCCCGACGAGGCGGCGATCGACCGCGCGCGCCTCGAGGCCGGCACGATGAGCATGTTCGGCGTCCACCTCGCCGTCCTGCGCCAGCCGCTGAAGGCTGCGGGTCGCTCGACCGCGGCAGCCGATCGGCTGATGGCGCTCGTGCGCGACCTGCCCGACGGCTCCGCCCTGGCCCTGGTCGAGGAGCGTCCCTCGCGCGACATCACGAAGCCGCCGGCGCTGCTCAAGCGCCTGGCCGAGGCGGTGAAGGAGCGTGGCGGGCGCATCGAGGAGCACGGCGCGCCGCGGCGCGGCGAGCTGCGAGCCTGGATCGGCGCCCATGCGGCGCGGGTCGGCATCAAGATCGAGATGCGCGCCGCCCACGTCCTCGCCGAGCGCATCGGCGGACAGATCTGGGAGACCGATGTCGAGCGCGGCGAGATGACGCGCATCGCCGATTCCGAGCTGCGCAAGCTCGCCACCTACGCCGGAGAGCGGCCGATCGCCGTCGAGGACGTGGAAGCCCTGACGGCCGATACGCGCCCGGCATCGGTCTTCGCCATCACCAATGCGATCGACCGGCGCGAGCCCGCCGCTGCTGCCGAGGCGCTGCGACGGGCGCTGGCCGATGGGCAGCCGGGGCTGCGAATCCTCGCCTCGCTGGCCGGGCGGGTCTCGGACCTCATCGTGGCGCGCGACCTGGTGGCGGCGAAGACCTCGCCGACCGAGATCGCGCGGCGGCTCGCGCGCGGCAACGCCCGGATGGCGGAGCGGATCGTCGAAGCGGCGAAGCGCTACCGCGGCGAGGAGCTGGACGCCATGCTGACCGGCCTGTTCGAGGCCGACCTGGCGATCAAGACGAACGTGATGGACGAGGAGCCGGCGCTGGCCGCTTGGCTCGGGGAGCATCTGCTCGGCGCGCGGGGGAAGTAGGCGCCGACCGCCGGGCCCTTCTGGTCGCGACGCGAATACCTGGCTAGGAAGAGGCCGGTGCCGAGGGGAAGCGGCTACGCAGCGGGAGCTTGGCCGGCCTGGCCGGCGCTGAGCACGCGGTCCGACTCGATGGCGAAGGTGCAGCGCGCGCCGTCGAGGCCGAGGATGCCGATGAGCTGCTGATCGACGTAGAGCTGCCGGCACGGCACGCACAGTGCGCCCGGGATGGCGAAGAAGAGGCGCTCGTCGGCCTCCGGATCGCGGAAGACGGTGTCGTACACGCTCGTCAGGAGAGCGCCGCTGCAGAAGCGGCAGGTCTCGATCGGTCGTGAGCGTCGCGCGTGGTCGGTCATGTGCCGAGCATGCGAATCCCGGCACGACCTCTCAATGGGACCCATGGGCCATGGCATCGGGACCATGGCGGTACTTTCGGGGCGAGCCTCAGACGACGCGGACGACCTGCGCGGCCTTGCCCCACAGGCGCTCGAGGCCGTAGTACTCGCGCTCCTCGGGAGCGAACACGTGGACGATCACCGACCCGAAGTCGAGGAGCACCCATCGTGACGACGAGCGGCCTTCGACGCCGAGGGGGCGGATGCCGGCATCGCGCAGCTCATCGACGATGGCGCCCGACAGCGCGGAGACTTGCCGATCGCTGCGGCCGGAGCAGATGACGAAGAAATCGGCCATGGTGGTCAGCTCCGCGGTGCGCAGCATGACGATGTCGTTGCCCTTCTTGTCCGACGCGATCTCCACGATCCGGTGCGCCAGCTCGGCTGCATCGGCCGGGATCTCGACTCGGTCGGCCACGACCTTTTCGTCCGCGGCCTGGTCAGCCACGGCGGTACAGCTCTCGATCGATGATCATCTCCTCCACGTCGCGCGGCACAAGGTAGCGGATGGTGTGCCCGGCCGCCACCCGTCGCCTGATCTCCGAGCTGCTCACATCGAGCGCCGGCCCCAGCAGCGCATGGATGCGACCCGCCCGCTCGCCGAATCGCTCGTCGAGAGCCGATCGGTCCGGCAGCTCGCTGCCCGGCCGTGGCCCGACGATCCATTCGATCTCGTCGAGCAGGCGATCCGGCTCCCGCCAGGTGTCGATCTGCGCCAGCGAATCGGCGGCCATCACCAGGAAGAGCTCGGCATCGGGATGGAGCCGCTTCAGCTCTGTGACGCTGTCGACCGTGTAGGACGGCCCCGGTCGCTCCAGCTCGAGTCCGCTCAGCTCGAACGCGGGATCGCGCTGAATCGCAAGGCGCGTCATGAGCAGCCGATCGGTCGCGCGCGAGATGAGACGGTCCCCCTTGTGCGGGGGCTGGGCGGCCGGCATGAACAGCACGCGATCGAGGTCGAGGGCATCGGCGGCCAGCGTTGCCAGCCAGAGGTGACCGAGGTGCGGCGGGTCGAAGGTGCCTCCGAGGACGCCGATGCGCCGCGGCAGCCGGTCGTCGGCCGGCTTCGCGATCCGAGTCTCCGGCGCCGAGCCCGGCGCCGTCAGCTGCATCGGCTCAATCCTCCTCGCCCCACTCGAGCTCGACGGGGCCGATGAGCACGGTCGAGCCCGCACCGGCTCCCTGCCGGCGCAGCTCGGCATCGATTCCGAGCCGCTCGAGGAGGCGCCAGAACCGATCGCGCGACTCGTCGTTCTCGAAGTCGGTGCGCGCCGCCTGCAGCTCGATTCGGCGGCCGCGGACGCGATAGCCATCCGCCTCGGCAAGCACTTCCCAGCCCTCCGCCAGCGGGTCGAACCGGTGGACGCGCATCTGCTCGTCGAGCGGGCGCTCCGCCTCTGCGATGGTTGCCTCACCGAGCGCATCGGCAAGCCTGGCGCGGAGGCGGTCGAGGCCGGTGCCGTCATGGGCGCTGACCCCGATCGGCTCAATCCCGTCGGTGGTCAGACCGGCGCGCAGCTCCGGCCAGCGCTCCCGCACTTCGGGAAGGTCGAGCTTCGTGACGACGAGCGGCATCGGCCGCTCGAGGAGCGCGGGGTCATGGAGGCGCAGCTCATCGGCGACCGCTGCCCATTCCTCCGCCGGCTCGCGGGCAGCACCGTCGACCACGCCGACGATGACCCGTGTCCGCTCGACGTGGCGCAGGAAGTGGTGGCCGAGCCCACGACCTTCGTTGGCGCCCTCGATCAGCCCCGGCACGTCGGCGATGACCGCATGCCATTCCTCGTCGAGAGCGACGACACCGAGATTCGGGGTGATCGTCGTGAACGGGTAGGCTCCGATCTCGGGCCGCGCCTCGGTCAGTGCCGCCAGCAGGGTCGACTTGCCGGCATTCGGCGCGCCGACCAGGCCGATGTCGGCGATCAGCTTGAGCTCGAGCTCGATCCGCTGCTCCTCGCCGGGGGTGCCCTTCTCGGCGTGCTTCGGTGCGCGGTGGGTGGCGCTGGCGAAGTGGACGTTGCCCCGGCCGCCGCGACCGCCGCGTGCGACCACCAGTCGCGCATCGGCCTCCATCAGCTCGCCGAGAAACTCGCCCTCCGGGTGCGTGCGAACCACGGTGCCGGGTGGCACGCGCACCACCACGTCGGGCGCGTTCTTGCCGTGAGCGCGTCGGCCCATCCCGCGCCCTCCGGGCGCTGCGCGGAAGTGGCGCTGCCGCTTGAAGTCGCCGAGCGTCGTCATGCCCGCTTCGACGACCAGGATCACGCTGCCGCCGCGGCCGCCGTCGCCGCCGTCCGGGCCGCCACGCGGGACGTGCGCCTCGCGTCGGAACGTCGAGGCGCCATCCCCGCCGGCACCACCCGACACGAGGATGCGGGCGCGGTCACTGAACACGCGCACGAGCATAGCAACGCCGGCGTCGAGCGCCGGCGTGGGCGGCGGAACGGAGGAGCGAGACTAGAAGTATCGCTGCGGGTTGTCGATGACGCCGTTCACGATCACCTCGAAGTGAACGTGCGGGCCGGTGCACATGCCCGTGCAGCCCACGGCGCCGATCCCCTGCCCGGCGGCGACGTACTGGCCGCCCGAAACCCAAATCTCGGCCAGGTGGTTGTAGACGGTCACCATGCCGTTGCCGTGATCGATGCTGATCACGTTGCCACCGCCATTGTTCCGCCAGCCGGCAGAGGTGACGAGGCCGCCCTGCGCCGCGACGACCTGCGACCCGTACGGTGCGGCAATGTCGACGGCGAGGTGGCCGGCGTGGAAGTACTGGCTGTACGAGCCGCCCGGGACGGGCCAGGCGAGCCGCCCGGCCGCCGGAGGTGGCGCTGCGCCACGCGACGAGGGTCCGGTCGCCGTCGCGACTTCGCCGATGCCGGTCGGTGCGGCAAGCGGGGTGGCATCTGGGTCGATCGCGACCGGCGTGGGCAGGGGCTCCGCGGCAGGGACCTGGGCGGCGGCGCCGCGGTCGATGACGGCGGGCTCGTCCGCGGGATGGGCGGTCAGGCTGTAGACCGCGGGCGCGGATGTCGGCGAAGGGCTGCCGGCACCACGAACGGAGGAGACGATGGAAGGGAACCCGGTCTCGACGCGAGCGTCCGCGGAGGGGGTGCTGTCACTGCTCTGTGCCTGCGCGATGCCCGCTGCGGAAGCGAGGGCCACGAGGCTGACGACGGAAAGGTGTGCGATCACCCGGGTCGGCAGATGGCTTTCGGT
>DASVEH010000045.1:0-2995 GCA_036380655.1 Candidatus Limnocylindria bacterium
CCACCACCACGTTCAAGCGCGCGCTCGGGAAGCGACGGTCAGCGGCCGTGTGCAGCTCGTCGAGGGCAGCCGCGTCTCGGTCGACCGCGGTGACGTCCGCATCGGCGCCGAGCAGGTCGAGCAGCGCCAGGGTGAAGGCGCCGGTCCCCGCGCCCAGCTCCAGCCAGCGTGGCCCGGCGCCCGTCACGCCGTCGCCGATGAGGGCAACGTGGTCGGCGTGGTTCATCCGCCCTGGGCGAGCAGCCAGTCCACCGCTTCGAGGTAGCCGCGCCAGCCTCGGCCGATGACCTGGTGGCGGGTGGCCGGCGCCGTTACCGACACCCGCCGCCATGGCTCGCGGGCGGTGATGTCGCTGATATGCACCTCGACCGCCGGCCGCTCGCAGGCCACCAGCGCGTCATGCAGGGCGTACGACGTGTGGGAGAGCGAGCCGAAGTTGCAGATGACCGCGTCGTAATCGAGCTGCTCGAGCCGATCGATGAGCGCGCCCTCGTGGTTCGACTGGAAGGCGTCGAGCAACGAGCCTCGTTCGAGCGCGTGGGCGCGCGCCGCCTCGGTGATCTCCGCCAGGGTCATCGTGCCGTACACCTCCGGCTGGCGACGGCCGAGCGTGCCGAGGTTCGGGCCGTTGAGCAGGAGGATCCGCATGGACCTATGCTCCCACGTCGAATGAGCCGAGCACTCGGATGGACGACGTGTGCTCGCGCAGACCGATGAGGGCCTCGGCCAGCGGGTTAACGGCAGCGTCGCCGGCCACCTGGACCAGGAACCGATAGCGCCACGGGCCGGCCCCGGAAGGACGCGACTCGATACGGCTCAGGTTGATGCCGGCGTCGGCGAGGGAGGCAAGTGCACGAACCAGGTCGCCCGGTCGGTGCCCCGTCTCGAAGGTGATGAGCGTCTCGCGCTCGCCACCGGGTGTGGGAGCAAGCGCACCGGCCGCGGGCGGCAGGCCACCGGCCCCGGACCGGGCGAGGATCGCGAAGCGCGTCACGTTGTGCGGCGAGTCCTGGATGTCGGCTGCGGCGACCTCGAGCCTGTATCGCTCCGCGGCGCGGGCCGACGCGATGGCCGCGGAGCGCCGGTCACCGGCAGCGGCGAGCTCTCGGGCCGCGCCGGCGGTATCGGCTGCGGGCACCACCCGCCAGCCGCGGCCGTCGAGGAATCGCTCGCATTGCGAGAGCGCCTGCCAATGGCTGGACACCCGCTCGACCTCGTCCAGCGTGATGCCGGGCACCACCAGCAGCTGATGGCGGATCGGGAGCAGCAGCTCGCCGACCACGGTCAGCGAGCCTTCGGCGAGCGCATCGAGCGCGTCGCCCACCGTGCCGGCCAGTGAGTTCTCGAGCGGCAGCACGCCGGCATCGGCGAATCCGTCCTCGACCGCGGCGCAGACCGCCGAGAACGTCGGCATCGGCGCCGGCTCGACCGCCTCGCCGCCGAAGTAGCCGATGACGGCCTCCTCGCCGAAGGCGCCCGGCTCGCCTTGGTAGGCGACGCTCGTCATGCGCCGATGGCGCGCAGCGCGCGCTCCAGCTCGGCATCGGTCACATCCTCGACCTCGATGACGCGACCGATCTCCATTGGCAGAATCCAGCGCTGACGGCCGGCTCGCCGTTTCTTGTCGCCGAGCAGTGCGGACCCGACGGCATCGGCATCGAAGGCGCGGGTCAGTGCGAAGCCGAGGCCGGCCAGGAGGCTGTCGAGCCGCGGCGCGAGGTCAGTGTCTGCGCCGCGACCGGCGGCGACGGCGGCGACCGCTCGCATCCCGAGTGCCACGGCGGCCCCGTGCGGCAGGCGGTATCGGCTCTCGATCTCGAGCGCATGGCCGATGGTGTGCCCGAGGTTCAGGGTCCGGCGCTCGCCCGCCTCGAATGGGTCGCGCTCGCAGACGCCGAGCTTGAGGCGGGCGCTGCGCTCGACGATCGCGTACCGAGCAGGCTCGTCCGCGCGCAGGGCGGCCCGCCCGCGGGTCTCCAGCAGGTGCCACAGGGTGGGGTCGCCGATGAGAGCCGCCTTGATCGACTCGGCCATCCCGTCGCGGCGCAGGCGGAGCGGGAGCGAGCGCAGCGCGGCGACGTCCGAGCTGACCGCGACCGGCGGCCAGAAGGCGCCGACCGCGTTCTTCGCTCCCTCGAGGTCGACGGCCACCTTGCCGCCGATGGCGCTGTCGGCCTGCGCCAGCCAGGTCGTCGGTACCTGCACCAGCGGCAGTCCGCGCGCGTAGAGGGCGGCGGCGGTGCCCGCCAGGTCGCCGATGGTGCCACCGCCGACGGCGATGAGCGGCGTATCGCGCTCCACACGCTGCTCGGCCAGCCACTCGAGGATGCGCTCCAGGCTGCGGATGCGCTTCGACCGCTCGCCGGCTCGTACGGCAAGGCAGGCGGTTGCCGTCACGGCCCTCACCAGGTCCGGCGCGGCACCCAGCAGGCGACGGTCGACGATGGCGGCCCCCGACGGCAGCGCATCCAGGACCCCGATGCCCATCACGATCCGGGCCGATGAAGGCCCGATGGGATGGTGTCGGGCCACCTCGGCATCGAAGAGCCGCCGGCCGGTCCGCGGCTTGAGGCCCGCGATGAGCCGCTCGGCGGTCGCCCCCGGCGAACCGACGCCCTCGAGCCGAACGTCGGCGGCCCGGTACATCGGCGCGCGCTCGGCCAGCACCGCCGCCAGGCGCTCCGGGCCATACGGTTCGAGCGTCGGACGTGGCACGTCATCGGCGCGGAGCCGCTCCAGCAGCGTGTCGGCGGGAGGGTCGAGCCAGGCAACCGTCCCGTGGTGCCACAGCGCCCATCGGTTCAGGGGCTCCAGCACCGCGCCGCCGCCGGTGGCGATCACCGCGCCGCCAACGGCGCACGCCTCGCGCACCGCCTCTGCCTCGACCGCTCGGAACCCGGCCTCGCCGTTTTGCTCGATGTATGCCGCCACCGGCATCCCGATCCGCCGCCCGGCGAGCTCATCGGTGTCAATGAAGACGCGGCCCAGGCGGTCG
>DASVEH010000046.1:0-2104 GCA_036380655.1 Candidatus Limnocylindria bacterium
GGGCTCGGACCGCGCGCCATGGACCGATGCGCGCCTAGCGGCGCGCCAGCTCCAGGCCGATGCCGACCGCGCGCGCCAGCCGCCCCGCCGCCGCCGTGAGCAACGGCTCGGTCCCCGACATCGCCTCGTCGAGGTCCATCGGCCGGTCGATGATCGGCTGCACCAGCGAAAGAGAAGTGGCGGCCGCCAGGGCCTCCGCGCCTTCGCCGAGCGCGCCACACAGGATCACCACCGGCGTGCGGCGCGGGCCGGCGAGCCGGGCAACCCCCATCGCCGCCTTGCCGTGCAGGGTCTGCTCGTCGGCGCGTCCCTCGCCGGTGATGACGAGGTCGGCCGTCTCGAGCGCCTCGGCCAGCCCGACCAGCTCGGCCACGACCTCGACCCCGGGCCGCACCTTGGCCGAGAGGAAGCCGAGCAGCCCGGCCGTGGTGCCACCGGCGGCACCGGCACCGGGGATGTCGGCCACCAGGCGGCCGGTGGCCGTCTCGATCCCCCGGCCCCACGTCACCAGGCCGGCGTCGAGCTCCTCCACGGTCGCCGGGTCGGCACCCTTCTGGGGTCCGTAGGTCGCGGCGGCGCCACGCGGGCCGCACAGCGGGTTGGTGACGTCGGAGGCAACGGTGAGGGTGACCTCCGCCAGACGAGGATCGAGCCCGGCGGTATCGGCCTCCCCCAGCCGGGCGAGGGCGCCGCCACCGTCGGGGAGGTCCGCCCCGTCGCCATCGAGCAGCCGCAGGCCGAGCGCGCGCAGGAGGCCGCTGCCTCCGTCGGTGGTGGCCGATCCGCCGAGCCCGATGGTGACGCGCTCCACGCCGGCGTCGAGCGCCGCTCGGATCAGGTCGCCCGTCCCGCGCGTCGAGGCCAGGAGGGCGTTGGCCGGGGTTCGCTCTGCCGGCTCGAGCCGCGCCAGGCCCGATGCGGCCGCCATCTCGACGAAGGCGGCCCGCCCCTCGTCGAGGAGCAGCCAGTCGGCGGTGATCGGACGCCCGAGCGCGTCGGTGGTGTCCTGCGAGCGTCGCTCGGCGGCATCCCCCAGCGCCTCCGCCACGGCGGCCAGCGTCCCCTCGCCGCCATCGGCCATCGGTCGACGCAGGACCTCGTCCCCGGGCCGCACGCCCGACCAGCCGGCGGCGATCGCCGCCGTGACCCCCACGGAGTCGAGCGCGCCGCCGAACGAGTCGGGCGCGATGACGATGCGCAGCGTCGGGGTGCCGGAGCTCATCGGGCCCTGAGGCTCTTGCGCCGCTCGACGTAGGCCGGGAGCGAGACCATCGGCGGGCGGATCTCGTCGCCGATCTCGCGCACCTCGAGGTTGAACTGGTCCTTGCCGCTGTTGATCAGCTTCATGCCGCGGCCCACCTCGGTGAGCAGCTCGATCCGGTGCCGCTCCTCGAGCTTTCGGATGGCGCCCTGGAGGATCACGTACGACATCTGCGACAGGTTTGGCAGCGGCTGGTTGCGGTGGATGCGACGCTCGAGGTCGACCTGGCCGATGGCGGGAAGCCCGGCCGCGTCCAGGATGTCGATCAGGAGCCCGATCTCGACCGCGTAGCCGGTGAAGAACGGCAGCCGCTCGAGCAGCTCGCGACGTCCCGCGTACTCGCCGGAGAGTGGCTGGATGATGCCCGACAGCTCCGGGAAGAAGAGGTTGATGAGCGGGCGCGCCATCAACTCGGTGACGCGGCCGCCTCCCTCGGCGTGCAGCTTGTCGCCGTCCCGAATCGGTCGCTGGTAGAAGCCCTTGACGTACTGGATCTTCGGCTCCGCCAGCAGAGGCCCGAGCAGCCCGTACACGAAGCGCGGCTGGATGTTGCTGATGTCGGTATCGATCCAGGCCACGATGTCGCCGTCGAGCACGTGGAGGCTCTTCCACAGCGCCTCGCCCTTCCCGCGATGCGAGCCGACCTCCGGGAGGATCTCGGGATGCCGATGCACCGGCACTCCCAGGTCGGTTGCGATCTCGACGGTGCGGTCCTCGCTATCGGAGTCGATGACGACGAGCTGATCGATGAGCGGCACGCGCTCCATCAGCGCGCCCTTGACGCGCTTGATGACGGTGCCGATCGTCTTCTCCTCGTTCAGGGCGGGCAGGCCGACGCTGATC
>DASVEH010000047.1:0-3035 GCA_036380655.1 Candidatus Limnocylindria bacterium
AGGATGCAGTTCTCCTCCTCGATGATCGCGTCGTTGCTCAGGACGAGCGTGTTCTTCGGGCAGATCTCGACGCAGATGTCGCAGCGCTTGCAGAAGACCGGGTTCCAGCTGATGTTCGTGTAGTCGACCCAGCGAATGCCGTCCTGGTGATCGTCGGAGATCCCGGATCCGAAGCCGATGGCAGAAGCGGCAGGCTGGTCAGGCGTCATGGGCCGACGATGATAGACCCTCGATGCGCGGGGGAGCACCCGAGGGCCACCCGCCCCGGTCGCGTGCCCCGTACCCAGACCCAACCTTCGAGCGCGGGAAGCAGAGCGGGCCGCGGCTCTCGCCGCGGCCCGCTCGCTGGGCACCAGGATGTGCGGATCGGTCAGTCGAGCTGACCGCGGACCTCACCACCCTGGAGGTCACCGGGGCCGGTGTTGAGCGGCTCCATGCCGTCATTGGTGTGCACGTTCACGTACGCATTGCCCGCATCGATCGCCGCGACGAGCGCGGAGAGCGGCTGGCCGGCGAGCGTCCCGGTCAGGTTGGCCGCCGTGATCGTGCCGGTGGCGAGCACGCCGTCGTGGCGGCCGCTGCCGAGCGGTCCGGGCGGGCCGACGGCGGTCGACGGGAAGAGCCACACGACGATTTCCCCGTTCACCCCAGGGGGCGCCAGGTGGATGTGCGCCATGTGGACGTTCTCGATGTTCGAGGCCATCAGCCGGTAGCTGAGTGCCGATCCATCCGCGCTGAGCTGGAAGATGGCGGTGCCTCGTGCGGATGACGCGTTCGGGGGCACTTCCTCGGCGCCGCTCATCGGTGTGACGAAGTTTCGTAGGTCCGAGGCGACGACGCCGGTCGCGAGGGCCAGGACGAGGCCCCCTGCCACGGTTGCGCTCAGCCATCTGCGGCCCAGTCTCTTCATGGGGATCCTCCATGCATGTGGATCGGTCGGGGCAGCCTCCGTCGACGTGAGTACGTCTCGGGTTACGCGCGCCCTAGGGACGGCCCGGGCGTCCGGCCGCTACCATCGGCGACCGATGCGTTTTCCCAACCGCGCGGCCGCCCTCGCCGCCCTGCTTCTCGCCGTCAGCGCCTGCACGAGCACGCAGCCGCAGCCGTCCACGTCGGTCCCCGCCTCGCCCACGCCGACCCCGGCGCCGACGGCGGAGCCAACCCCCGAGCCGACACCCACACCGGAGCCGCTGGTGGAGGTCCCGCTCGCGGTCGTCACCGGCTACACGAACGCGCTTGCGTCGACCACCGAGGCGGAGGTCGACGCGGCCATCGCCGCGGACACCATCATCCAGGCCTGCGAGCTGTTCACGGCGGTGAACCCGGTTCCCCGCTGCCTCGACGCTGCCGACATCGTTCCGCACCTCGAGGCGAATCCGTCCGAGCTCGCGCTGCTCCCGGCGGGCCTGGTGGTGCCCACCGTCAAGGTTCTGCCGGTCGACGGCGCCGACCTGTTCGGCAACGCCGAGGCGCGCGGCCTGCCGTACCCGTTCACCACCACCATTCAGGGTCCACCCGAGGGCTGGGGCTTCGATCCAGCGGAGATTCGCACGCTCATGAGCCTCGGCGACTCGTGCCCCGACCGCGGCGTTGCGCACGCGGCCATCACGCGCGGCCTCGGCTGGGACTGGGTCTTCGGTGGCGGCACGGCGGAGTACACCGCCGTCTATCCGAACCCGGTGCCGGAGGGCTTCGTCGGGAATGGCTTCAACATCGTCGAGGCCGTCCGGACCGGCAACGAGGGCGCGGTGGCCGAGCTCGTCAGCGCGGCCGACGTCACCCTCGACGACTTCGAGTGCCCGGTGGTCGAGAGCTTCACCGTCAACGAGGGGGTGGTGTTCAGCATCGATCCCGCCGTCCTCCCGCGGCTGCGCGACACGTACGGCGTGGACGTCGCGACGCTGGCGGCGAACCACCTGTTCGATCGCGGCACGGCCGGCTTCCTCGAGACGCTCGAGCAGTTCGAGGCCGCCGGCATCCCGACCACCGGTGCCGGCCCGGATCTCGAGGCGGCGCTCGAGCCGGCCGTGGTCGAGGCCGACGGAATAACCTTCGGCATCGTCGCCTTCAACGAGGTGCCCGGCTCGCTCGAGGCCGGCCCCGGACAGCCCGGAGTCCTCTGGCTGCGTGACGCGAACGTGATCGAGGCGGTCACGCGCGCCCGCGCCGAGGCGGACGTCGTCATCTGCGTTCCCCAGTGGTGGGGCGGCGCCGAGTACCACGCCCAGTTCATCGGCGACATGCGGCGCCAGCAGGAGGTCTTCTTCGAGGCGGGCTGCGATCACATCCTGGGCCATGGCACCCACTGGTCGGGGCCGATCGAGATCTCGCCGGCCGAGGATGGCGGCCATCGCGTCACGATGGTCAGCCACGGCAACTTCCTGTTCGGCCAGGAATGGAGCCAGCAGACACAGGAGGGCGTGACGCTCGAGCTGGCCTTCAGCGGCACCGAGCTGGTCCAGGCCCGGATGCACCCCTACATCATGCTCGAGCAGGCCCAGACCAACCTCACCGACCCGGAGACCGATGGGCTCTACGTCCTCAACCGCATCTACGAGGCGGCAGGTCTCCCGATCCCGGCAGATTGACCGGCATTTTCGCCGGCATTACTCTTTCCCCATGACCGTTCGCGCCGCGCAGCCACCGCGGCTCATTCGCCTCTTTCCGGCCCGGTTCATCGCACGCGCGACGGGCGCCAACCTTCGCACCGCCGAGCGATGGCGAACCGGCCAGTCGCCGCAGGCCCGCTTCCGCGATCGCATCGGCGAGCTGCAGGCCATCCTCGATCTGCTGGGCCGCGGCATGACCGATGATGCCAAGCGCGACTGGCTCGAGGCGCCGAACGCCCTGCTCGACTGGCGGCGACCGGTCGACCGGCTTGCGCAGGGCGACTTCGATGCCGTCCGCGCCGCGGCCGAGTCGTACACCGTCGGAGACTACGTCTGAACCTCGTCAGCCGATTCAGCGGCCGGGTCCACCGGCAGACCGGGATCGGCAGGCCCGCCCTTCCACCGGATCGCCCGGCCCCCGGCGAG
>DASVEH010000048.1:0-3092 GCA_036380655.1 Candidatus Limnocylindria bacterium
CCTGCGCGAGGAGGTGGCACGCGCGGTGGTGGGCGCCGAGGCGCCGCTGCGGCTCCTGACCGTCGCGCTGCTGGCCGAGGGGCACGCGCTGATCGAGGATGTGCCCGGGGTGGGCAAGACGCTCGTTGCGCGCGCTTTCGCGCGAGCGCTCGGCCTCGGCTTCGGGCGCGTGCAGGGAACACCCGACCTGCTGCCCTCGGACGTGACCGGATCCAGCGTCCTGAGCGGCGACAGCTTCCGGTTCATCCCCGGACCGATATTCACCAACGTTCTGCTCGTGGACGAGATCAATCGCGCCACGCCGCGCACACAGTCCGCGCTCCTCGAGGCGATGCAGGAGCGCCAGGTCAGCGTCGATGGCGAGACCAGGCCCATCCCGGCACCGTTCCTGGTGCTCGCGACCCAGAACCCGGTGGAGCTGGAGGGCACCTTCGCCTTGCCGGAGGCACAGCTCGATCGGTTCCTGGTCCGCATCGTCCTCGGCTATCCCGACGAAGCGGACGAGCGAGCGATCGCGCGGCGCTATCGCGACTCGGAGGAGCCGCTCGAGGCCGTTCGCTCGGTGATCGACCCGGCGGACCTGCCCCCCATCCGCGACGCCACCCGACAGGTCACCGTCAGCGACGAGGTCGAGAGCTACCTCGTGCGGATCGTGCGCGCCACGCGGGCCCATGCCGACCTTCAGCTCGGCGCCAGCCCGCGTGCCAGCGTCGCGCTCTACCGTGCCTCGCAGGCGCTCGCGCTCATCGAGGGACGCGACTTCGTGCTTCCCGACGACGTTGCCGCGCTGGCCGCCCCGGTCCTGACGCATCGGCTGCTCGTCGACGTCGACCGAGAGCTTCGCGGCGCGACCGCCGGCGACGTCGTGGCCGCGGTGCTCGCCGAGGTCCCGGTCGGGGTCGGCGCCGGCGTGCGCTGACGGAGCGCTCCATGGGCGGCTGGACCCTGGTCGGCCTGGCGATGATCGTCGCCGGCGCCCTGCTCGGCGCGCCGGGCCTGCTGCTCATCGGCGGCCTGACCCTCCTCTCCCGGTGGTTGACGACGCTGTGGTCGCGGTACGGCCTCGAGTCGATCGGCTACGAGCGCCGGCTCGGCACCAGCCGCGCGGTGTGGGGAGACCAGGTCCCCCTCGACGTCGAGGTCTGGAACCGAAAGCTGCTCCCCGTCCCTCTCCTGACGGCGGACGACCACGTGACCGATACGCTGCGCGTCGTCGGCCGGCCGCTGGCCGCCAGCGAGCGGCCCGGCCAGGGCGCTCTCCAGAACTCGTGGTCGCTCCTCTGGTACGAGCGCGTGGTCCGGCACCTCGTGATCGACGCGCGCCGGCGCGGGGCGTTCACCTTCGGACCGATCCGGCTGACGGTCAGCGACCTCTTCGAGCGCGGCACGAACAGCGAGGAGCGCGAGCAGCCCGGCGAGCTGCTGGTCCGCCCGCGCACGGTGCCGGTCCGCGCCCCGCACCTGCCGCGCGCTCCGCTCGGCAGCGCCCGCACCCGCAGCAGCCTCTTCACCGATCCGTCCCGCTTCGCCGGCGTCCGCCGCTACGAGCCGGGTGACCCGATGCGACGGATCCACTGGCGCGCGACGGCTCGCGTCGGCGAGCCGGTCAGCCGTCGCTACGAGCCGGTCAACGAGCGGCAGGTGCTCATCGCCGTCGACCTCCAGACGGTGCCGGGACCCTACTGGCTGATGCTCTTCGACGACGACCAGGTCGAGGCGCTGTGCGTCGCCGCGGCCTCGCTGGCCCGACGGATGCTGCGGACCGACACGGCCTGCGGGCTGCTCGTCGGCGCCCAGCTGGCCGGCGGCCGGCAATGGACCTACCTGCCGCCGACCGCCGCCACGAGCCAGCTCGGTCGGATCGAGGACGTGCTGGCTCGGGTGCAGCCGATCCTGTCGCTGCCGTTCGAGCGGCTCCTCGGCGTCGTGCCGCGGCGCCTGCCGCCGGGCGGCACGATCCTCAGCCTGGGCGCCCGCGATCCGGAGCCCTATGCCGATCGGCTCCGCCGGTTGTCGCGCATCGGCTACGCGGTCACCCACCTGGCGTTCGGGCCCGACCGCGACACACACCGGGCCGCCATGGTGGCCGGTGGGATTCCGTCGCGCGTCGCGCAGCTCGACCCGGACTGGAGGGATGCCAATGCGCTCGTCCTGGCCGGCTGACCGCGTCATCGGCTGGCTCCTGCCGGTGCTCGCCATCCTGGCCGAGGGCGCCTGGCTGACGGTCGCCTACGTCGCCGTCGAGACGACCATCGATGGTCGGACTCCGCTCCTCGGCACGCTCGAGCTCGCCGCTTCCGCCGGCCTCGCGGCCGTCGTCGTTCGGCGCGGGTGGCTCAATCCCGACGACCACCCGCTCACCTTCTTCGGCCTGCTCATCGGCATCGGCGCCGTCGGTTGGCTGTGGGACGATCGCGTCCGTACGCTGGTGCTCACGGGCGACCCGGCCGGCGCGATCGGCCTCCATCCGGGCGGATGGCTGCTCATCGCAGCCGCCATGCGCGGCGTCGGCCGCGGGCTGGAGATCGACGACCGCGCGCTGACTCGCCTCGTGCTGCTCGGCGTTCCCGGGCTGGCCATCCCGTGGATCCTCGGGCAGCTCGGCGCGGCGGAGCTGCGCCCCGTCTTCGTCGAGCACGCCTTCGTCGCCAGCCTCACCTTCGTCTCGTCGGGCTTCATGGCGGCCGGCCTGGCGCGGCTCCAGGAGATCGGACGCGAGACCGGGGTCGACTGGCGCAGGAACCGGTCGTGGCTGGGAACGGTGCTGGGGGTCCTCGCCATCGTCCTGGCGATCGGCCTGCCGGCGGCCTCGCTGCTCCGGCTGCCCGTCGATGCGGTGACGCGCGGCCTCGTCGGTCCCATCTTCAGCCTCGTCGGCTACCTGCTGCTCGGGGTCGCCTTCGTCGCGGCCATCCTGTCGGCCGCCCTGTACGAGATGCTCAGCCGCCTCGGATTCGCCCTGCCCGCGCCGCTCACGCCGCAGGAGCTCGACCGCCTCCCCGAACTGCGCGAGTACACCCTCGAGCAGCTGCAGGGGCCGATCATGACGGTCGCCGTCCTCTGGGTCGCCGTCCTGCTCCTCATCGTGATCG
>DASVEH010000049.1:0-19150 GCA_036380655.1 Candidatus Limnocylindria bacterium
CAGCGCGACCCCCACCAGGCTCACGACGCCGTCCGGTTCCGCCTCCGCGGTGCGGCACAGGCGCTCGACGGCAACGCTGCCGCCGTTCAGCTCGACCGTCCGACGGCCGTCGTCTCCGCGAAGCCGGCCCAGGACGGAGACCCCTCGGGGTCCCTCGCCGGGCTCCGGCAGCGTGGCCGACGGGGGTTGGACGGGCGCCGCGCCAACGACCGTATCGTCCCGCCCCCGGCCAAGACGAACCAGGCTGATGCCCGGGCGCGGCCGCTCAGGCAGCTCGTGAAGCCCGACCAGCTCGACGGCCAGGGGCGCGGCCCGCTCGGCGAGCAGCTGGTCGACACGGGCGGCCGAGGCCGGCGCGATCCCCACCAGGCGGGTGCCGTCCCAGAGCAGACCAGCGACACCAAGCTCCGGCCATCGGCCCGTCACCAGGGTGGCTCCGACGCGAAGGTCGGCCAGGCCCGCCTCGCCGACAGCCGCCAGCGACGCGCCGTCACCGTCAAGGCCGCCACCGCCGTCGGCGGCGGTTCGCGATCCGGTGGCATTCGCGCCGGCCGACGCCTCGGTCGGCGATGCCAGGATGCGCAGGTCGTCGGCTCCACGCGGCCAGACGCGATAGCCACGCAGCGGCTGGGCGCCGGTGGTCACCTGGCCCAGCACGCCGCGCACCTCGACCCAGGCCCCCGATTCGAGTGCCTCATCGTCGACCGCCAGGCTCGATCCCAGCACGACCCTCAAGGGTCCGCTGCCGTCGTCGATCTCGAACGAGACGGTGCCGCTGGACGCGCGGCGCGCCGAGGCGACGAGCGCGCCTCGCACGCTCACGAGGAGCGCCTCGGACGCCTCGGACGCGTCACCGGTCCGCAGCGCGCGGGGCGCCGGCTCGGTCGCGCTGCCGATCCGGCGTGGGGGAACCGACGCGCGCAGCGACTCCATGCCGCCCCACGTCGATCTGACCGCGTCGACCTCGAGCAGCTCGCCTCGCGAGACGTCACCTGCCTCGTCGCCCAATCGCAGCAGCATGGCGCCGCTCCGGTCCTGGAGGACGGCCGAGCCGGCGTCGATCGTGCCGGACGCGAGGGTGACGACACCGCGCACGGTGATCCGGCTGTTCTTCGCTGCCGCCCGAGCGTCGGTGATCGAGACCACGCCTCCCGGCGGCGGCGACGCGGACGGCGACGGATTCGGGCCAGGCGACTCGCCGGACGAGGGCGATGGCGTCGGCGACGTCACGGCTCCGACGTCGGCCGCGTCTCGCGGCTGGAGCCGATACCCGGCCGTTCCGGTGCCCGACGAGTCGCGCTGCCCGACCACGCCGGTGACGTCGACCTCGGCTCCATCGGTCCAGGCCGTGGTGTCGACGCCGGTGCCGGTTCCGACGATGACGCGCACCGCGCCGCTGCCGTCGTCCACGTCGAAGGCGAGACCGCCGGCCAGGGTGGTCGGGCTTCCCTCCACCAGGCCGCCGATCCGCACGAGGCGCCCTTCGACCGCCTCGTTCACCGACCCGGTGTCGGACGCCACTGCCGCGCGCTCCATGCCGCTGCCGACGATCGCCAGGTCCTCGGCGGCCGCGCGCAGCGTGCGCTGCGCGAACCGGTCGTCGAGCGTGCCCTGCACCCGAACCAGCTCCCCGCGCTCGAACGAGCCGCCGTCGACGATGACGGCGATCCCGCCGCTGGCATCGGCGAGGTAGCCGCCCCCGTCGGTGAAGTCCGAGGCGGTGAGGGCCGTGCCCTCGATGGTGGCGAGCGAGCCCTCCGGGAGGGCCCGGGCCGATGCGATCAAGATCGGTGACGGCAAGGCCGTCGCGGTCGGTGCCGGGGTGGCAGTCGGCACCGGCGTCGGCGTGGGCAGCGGGGTGGCGGTCGGTGCGGGAGTCGGCGTGGGGCTGGGTTGTGCGGGGTCCGGCACCGCCGGCGAGCCACTGTTCTGGGGATCGGGCGTACCGCGAAGGATGAAGTCGGCGGCATTGTCGTCCGTGTCGATCGTCGACCCCGACGGACCGCCCGGGAGCCGCTCGAGGCTCGCGCCCGCCGCCGGCGCCGGCGCCACCGTCCCCTCGAGCCAGGTGCTGGCCGCGGTGCCCCAGCCGACCGCGTCGATGGCGGTGGTGGCGCCCTGGATGCGGATCGCCACGCTGCCCCCGGTGGCAGCCATGCCGCTCGCGTAGAGCACGTCGGCGATAGGAGCAAAGACACCGAGCTCGTTCGCCACGAGCACGTGCGCGCCGGGGGGCACCTCGGGGGCGCCGAGTGCCCACGCCGCTCGGCGGCTCACCGTGGCTCCGCTGGCCGTGACGTACACCAGCTCCAGGCCTTCGAGCGGCAAGGGCGCGGCCGATGGGTTGTAGATCTCGATCAGCTCATCGCTGGCGCTCGTCCCGCCGGTCATCACCTCGCTGACGACGAGGTGATCGGGTCCGGACGCCTCCATCCGCGCCGCGCCGAAGGACGAGACGACGATGCTCCAGAGGAGGCAGACGAGCAGGACGCGGACGAATGTCGGCGCGCTGCGACGGGGTTCGACGATCGAGTGCGGGACGGACACGGCTCACCTCGCGGCCGGAGGCGCAGGCGACCGCATGATGCCCGCTGGACGATTACCGCCCGCTTAGCGGCCGCTTACCGTGCAGCCCGGTCCGCGGGTACAATCGGCGGCCATGTCCAATGAAGATCGATCGGCCTCGCGCGCCGAGGCCCGTCGCCGTGCCCGCCTCGCCGCCCGCGGCGACTACGCCGAGCCCGAGACCACCGAGCCGGAGGCGCCGCCTCGACCCGATCGCGGCGGGTTCCTCTCCCGCATGTTCCCCCCGGCGCCACCGCTCCCGAACCGTCCCGACCCGCTCGCCGGGTTCAGCGGCAGCGGCCCGCTGCGCCCAATCGCCGAGAGCCTCTTCCTGCTGCGGCGCAATCCGCTCGCCTGGATCCTGCCCGGGCTCGTGGCGTTCGTCGGCTTCCTCGCGTCGTTCAGCTACGCGACGGACCTGCTCGGCATGCTGGGCACGTTCCTGCTGTTCGGCGCCCTCATCGCCGCGGGCTGGTTCGGTTGGCAGCGGCCGGCGCTGTTCGGCGTGGTGGCGGCCCTCGTCGGCTTCTTCATCGCCACGGCCATCGTGCTCTTCTCCTTCTCACAGCAGGGCGCGACACCGGACACGTTCGGCGAGCCAACCGAGGTGATCGGGCAGCTCGCCCTCCAGGGCCTGTACCAGTCGGCCCTCGGATTCCTGGGTGGCTGGTACGGCGGCTATCTCCGACGCCGGCAGACCCAGCTGAGCGCCAACCAGCCTCCGCGACGACGGCGGCGCTGACCGGATCGCAGCGGACCAGGCGGGCGACCTGACGATCGGCACGAGTCTTGCTACAGTGTGCGGCGTAGACATCGAGAGCATTCAGATCGACGCCGGACAATGTGCCGAAGCCCGTCGCCGACGGAAGCTCGGGCCAGACGCGACATTTTGCGGCTTCGCTCGTTCGCGTTGATCTCGCTCTCGGAGTCTTCTGGGGGCCGTCGGGTTCCAGGACCCTCCGTACTGGAGCTCTGACGGCCCCCTTCTTCATGCCCGTTTCCCACCGTCAGGACTCGTGCGCCGCGGCAGCCTCGAGAGCAAGGGCAGTCGCAGCCGCCGCGGTCGGGGCCATGCCGAGCACCTCACCAGTCGATCGCATCTCCGGACCGAGCTCGACGCTGACGCCGGGCAACCGCCACAGCGATCCCACCGGCGCCTTGACCGCCACCCGTGGGCCATCCGGCGCAAGCCCGGGTTGCAGGCCGGCCTCCGCGAGGGTCGACCCCAGGGCGCAGCGCACTGCGGCGGCGACGACATCGACTCCGGTGGCCTTGGCGACGATCGGCACCGTGCGGCTGGCGCGAGGGTTCGCCTCGATCACCACGATCCGGTCGCCCGCCGCGATCATCTGGACGTTGAGCACACCCCGCAGCCCGAGGGCGAGCGCGATTCGCCCGGCGGCCTCGGCGGCCAGCTGCTGGACCGCGCGGCCGACGTGCTGCGGTGGCAGCACCGCCACGCTGTCGCCGGAGTGGACGCCCGGCGGATCCACCTGCTCCAGGATGCCGGGGACGGCCCAGGCGGTACCGTCGCTGATGGCGTCGACGTCGAGCTCGATCCCCTCGACCATCTCGTCGACCCGCAGCGGCCAGCCGATGTCCGTCCCCAGGTAGTCGCGAAGGTCGTCCGGACCGCGCAGGACGGCGATGCCGCGTCCGCCGATGACCCACGAGGGCCGCACGATGACCGGGAAGCCTCCCAGGCCGTCGATCGCGGCCCGCAGCCCGTCGGCATCGGCGGCGAGCGAGCCCCGCGGCCCGGCGATCCCGAGGCGGTCGAGCAGCGCGGCGAAGCGCTCCCGGTCCTCGGTGATCTCGATCGCCTCGGCGCTCAGTCCGGCGATCGGCACATCGGCGTAGGCAAGATCCTTGGCAAGGTCGATCGCCGTCTGCCCGCCGAACGTCAGGACCACCATCGGCGGCGTTCCGGTCAGCGCCCGTTCGTGGTCGATGACGTCGAGCACGCTCTCGGTGTCGAGCGGCTCGAAGTAGAGGCGCGTGCAGGCGTCGTAGTCGGTCGACACCGTCTCGGGGTTGTTGTTGACGACCACCGCGTCGAGGCCCATCTCGCGCACCGCCCACGCCGCCCGCACCGAGCAGTAGTCGAACTCGATCCCCTGCCCGATCCGGATCGGTCCCGAGCCGACGACGATGACGCTCTGGCGCTCGGCCGGTGGAGCGACCTCCGCATCGGCGTAGCTGGAATAGAAGTACGGCGTCTCGGCGGGAAACTCGCCGGCGCAGGTGTCCACGCGCCGATAGGCCGGGTGGATCCCGGACCGGACGCGGGCCCGCCGGATCGCCGCCCAGGGGACGCCCGACAGGCTGGCGATGT
This sequence comes from Candidatus Limnocylindria bacterium, assembly GCA_036380655.1. GTDB lineage: Bacteria > Chloroflexota > Limnocylindria > QHBO01 > QHBO01 > JACDBZ01. Next base: position 4,901 of record DASVEH010000049.1, read on the forward strand.
CGGCGTCACCGAACCCGGCCCGCTTGGCGTCGAGGAGGGATGAGCCGACGACGCCGCGCTCGGCCTCGACGAGCTCGGCCAGGCGCTCCGTGAACCACGGAGCGATGCCGGTGGCGGCTGCCAGCGCGCGCGCATCGGCCCAGTCGTGTCGCAGGAGCCCGATCATGCGCCACAGCCTCGTGTCGGTCGGTGCCAGGAAGACCTCGAGATCCTCCGGCCGCCGATGGCTCAGCTCCCAGCCGGGGTCTTCCCACAGCCAACCGCGGCCGCGGGGCTCCAGCGAGCGGATCGCCTTGAGAAGCGCGGGGCCAAACTCGCGGTCGATGGCCATCGCTTCGCCGGTCGCCTTCATCTGGATGCCGAGCGAGCGGTCGGCGAGTGGGAACTTGTCGAAGGGCCAGCGCGGCAGCTTGACCACGACGTAGTCGACCGCCGGCTCGAAGGCGGCGCTGTTGCCGCCGGTGGCCGGGTTGGGCATCTCGTGCAGCCGCTTGCCGAGGGCGATGAGGGCCGCGATGCGCGCGATCGGATAGCCGGTCGCCTTCGAGGCGAGCGCCGACGAGCGGGAGACGCGCGGGTTGACCTCGATGACCCGGTAGTCGGAGCCGTCGGGAGCGACCGCCAGCTGGACGTTGCATCCGCCCTCGAGCTCGAGGGCGCGCACGATCTTGAGGGCGCAACGGCGCAGGCGCTGGACGACCGGGTCGGGGAGGGTCTGGATCGGCGCCACCACGATGCTGTCGCCGGTATGGACGCCCATCGGGTCCAGGTTCTCCATGCCGCAGATGGCGATGGTCGTGTCGGACGCGTCGCGCAGGACCTCGAACTCGATCTCGTACCAGCCGAGGAGGGAGCGCTCCACGAGCACCTGGCCGATGGGGCTCGCGGCGAGGCCCGTCGCGATCCGCGCCCGCGCCTCCTCCGCCGTGTGCGCGAAGCCGCCGCCACCACCGCCCAGGGTGAAGGCGGGGCGAACGACGATGGGCGCGGCCAGCGCCTCGACGAAGCGCATCCCGTCGGCCAGCGTGTCGACGACGGCGCTCTCGGGGACCGGCTCCCCGATTCCCATCACCAGGTCCCGGACTCCGCCCCGGTCCTCGGCCGCCCGAACGGCCGCCAGCGGCGTCCCCAGGACGCGCACGCCGAACCGCTCGAGCACGCCTGCGTCATCGAGCGCCACCGCGAGATTCAGGCCCGTCTGCCCGCCGAGCGTCGGCAGCAGCGCGTCGGGGCGATGCTCCTCGATCACCCGCGACAGGTAGGACAGGTTGAGGGGGCCGATGAGCACGGTGCCGCCCACGTCCGGGTCGGTCATGACCGTCGCCGGGTTCGAGTTGACGAGGATCGTCTCGACGCCCTCGCCCCGGAGGGCCAGACAGGCCTGCACGCCGGCGTAGTCGAACTCCGCGGCCTGCCCGATCAGGATGGGGCCGGAGCCGATGACGAGGACCTTGCGAGGGACGGTCATGCCAGGGCGCGCTGGAGGGCAAGGTCGAAGACGCGCGCCGCGTCGATCGGGCCCGGCGCACCCTCGGGATGGAACTGGACCGATGCGATCCGGCCGCTGGCGTGGACGAGACCCTCGACCGTGCCGTCGTTGAGGTCACGGTGGCTCACGCGGTATCCCGCGGCCGACAGGGCCGGACCGTCGACCACCGCGACCTCGTGGTTGTGCGCGCCGATGTCGACTCGCGCGGTGGCTGTCTCCAGCACGGCGTGGTTCCCGCCGTGGTGCCCGACCGCCAGCCGACGCGTCTCGGCGCCGGTGGCGAGCCCCAGCAGCTGGTGTCCGAGGCAGATGCCGAGGACCGGCGGGCCGCCCGCGATGGCTCGGCCGGCGAGGTCCCGCGTCACTGCGATGTGCCGTTCCATGCGCGAGGGATCGCCCGGACCCGGCGACAGAACGACCAGGTCGGGCGAGCTGGCCAGCACGTCGGCGGCGGTGGCGTCGGGGGGCAAGACGGTGATCTCGAGCCCCCGCGCTGCCAGGGCGGCAAGCAGCGAGCGCTTCACGCCGAAGTCGACCAGCGTGGCGCGGGCGGCGCGCGGTCCATCCGGGGCCACCGCGAAGCGATCGCGGGTCGCAACGCGCGCCACGTGATCGACGTCCGCCCACGGGACGGTCTGGCGTGCCTCCGCGACGGCCTCCGCGTCATCCCGGTCCGCGGGCCGGATGACGGCGCGGCGCGCGGACCCGCGCTGCAGCTCCAAGGTCAGCGCACGCGTGTCGATCCCGGTCAGGGCCGGGATGCCGGCGTCGACGAGCAGCTCTTCGAGCGACATGCCGGGGCCATCGGGCGGCGTGACCAGGCGCGAGCAGATCAGGCCCCGGGCGTGGACGCCGCCCGACTCGAGCTCTGACGCGGCGATCCGGTAGTTGCCGGCCATCGGGTGCGTGAGCACCACGATCTGGCCGGCATACGAGGGGTCGGTGAGGATCTCGCCCCAGCCTGTCGCCGCCGTGGTGAAGATGAGATCGCCATCGGCGGGCCCGATGTGGCCGCGGAGCGCACCTCGCTGCACGCGACCACCCTCGAGGGCGACCAGCCCGGGCACCGAACGAGGCACCCACCGCTTGCCTGCGGGTGGCGCCTCGGGAATCTGCTCAAGGTTCGGGATGGTCTGCACCTGTCGCTCCTTCCCGGCATCACGGTGCCGGTCTTAAAGGACCGCCGTGGAGTCTAGACGATTTCGCGCGCGCCGGCCGGGTCCGGCGTCGCATATGGGGATCGGCCGCGGTTGCATGATCATGCACCAACGTGTATGAATACTCAAGTGAACCCCACGCGCCAGGCCGCCCTATGGGCCGGTCGCTTCCAGTCCCCGGCCGCCGATGCCGCCCTCGCGCTCTCGCAGTCGCTCGAGATCGACCTGCCGTTGGCCGCCCACGACGTGGCGGCCAGCCGGGCACACGTGGCCGAGCTCCGGCAGCTCGGCCTCGTCAACGAGGGCGACGCGGCCCGACTCGATGATGCGCTCGCCGGCGTCGCCGGCCAGATCGCCGACGGGACGTTCGCCTGGCGCCCGGAGCACGAGGACATCCACATGAACGTCGAGGCCGCCGTCATCGAGGCGGTCGGACCGGCCCTGGGCGGCATGCTGCAGGCGGGTCGCAGCCGCAACGACGAGATCGTCACCGACGAGCGCCGCTGGCTGGCCGAGGCGTCGGCCGAGCTCGTCGCCGCGACGCGCGCGCTCCAGTCGATCCTGCTCGCCCGCGCGGAGGCCGAGGGAGAGACGATCCTGCCGGCCCACACCCACACCCAGCCGGCTCAGCCGGTGCTCCTGGCCCACCATCTCCTCGCGTACGTCGAGATGCTCGATCGCGACGCGGGGCGCCTGGCGGATGCCGCGCGGCGTGCGGACCGCTGCCCCGCCGGGTCGGGCGCCGTGGCGGGGTCTGGTCTGCCGCTCGACCGCGAGCGCATCGCCGCTCGGCTCGGCTTCGGTGGCGTGACCGACAACTCGATCGACGCGGTGGCGGACCGCGACTACGCCCTCGAGACCGTCGCCGCCCTCGCCATCCTGATCGGGCACCTCTCCCGGCTGGCCGGCGAGCTGGTGCTGTGGTCGACGCCTTACGTCGGCTTCGCGCGCATCGACGACGCCTTTTCGAGCGGCAGCTCGATGTTGCCGAACAAGCGCAATCCCGACAGCGCCGAGCTCGTTCGCGCTCGCGCCGCGCGGCTCGAGGGCGACCTGGTCGTCCTCCTCTCGCTCGTCCGCGGCCTTCCGCTCGCCTACCACCGGGATCTCCAGGAGACGCGCCGCGCCATGTTCGACGCGGTCGACTCGGCGCTCCTCTGCCTCGGCGTCATGACCGGGGTGATGGCGGGAGTCACGTTCGACCGTCAGCGAATGAGCGCCGCCGCCGAGGGCGGCCATGCGCGCGCCGTCATCCTCGCGGACCGCCTCGTCGCCCGCGGCGTCCCCTTCCGCGATGCCCATCGGCGGATCGGAGGGCTCGTCGCCGAGGCCGAAGCGGCCGGCCGCGACCTGGCGGACCTGTCCGCCGACGACCTCGACGCGGCTCTCCCCGAGCTGGCCGGCGTGCCGATGCCGTCGCTCGCCGAAGCGGTCGCTGCCGCCGACGTCCACGGTGGCACGGCGCCGCAACGGGTACGGGCCGCGCTGGCCGAAGCCCGCGAGCGCCTCGGGCAGCTGGTGCCCGCATGAGCGCGTCGGTGAGGGTCGCGGTGGTGGGCGCGGCCGGCTATGCGGGCGGCGAGCTGGTGCGCCTGCTCGCCGGGCATCCATCGGTGGAGATCGCGTCGGTCCATGCGCGGGGCCGCGAGGGTGCGCCGCTGGCGGGCGAGCTGCCTCACCTGGCACCGCTGGGCCTCGCCTTCACGGAGGCCGACCCCGGTGACGTCGACGTCGCCTTCCTGGCGCTGCCGCATGGCGCCTCGGCGCCGATCGCGTCGGCGCTGCTCGGGCGGGGCGTGACCGTGGTCGACATCGGTGCCGACTTCCGGCTGCGCGACGCAGATGCCTATGCCACCTGGTACGGCGGCCCGCACCCGGAGCCGAGCCTGCTGGCCGATGCGGTGTACGGCCTGACGGAATGGGCGCGCGAGCCGCTGGCGGGCGCAAGGCTGATCGCCAATCCCGGCTGCTACCCGACCGCCTCGCTGCTGGCGATCGTGCCGTTCGCGCGGGCTGGGCTGCTGGCCGGCGAGGTCATCGTCGATGCCAAGTCCGGCATCAGCGGTGCGGGGCGGGGCGCCGGTGCCGACTACCTGTTCACCGAGCTCGCCGAGTCGACCCGGGCATACGCGCTCGGCGGGCACCGGCACCGGCCCGAGATCGAGCAGGGGCTCGTCGACGCCGGCGCGACGGTCCCGGTGACCTTCGTCCCCCACCTCGTGCCGCAGTCCCGCGGGCTGCTGGCCACCTGCTACCTCTCGCTGACCGAGGACGTGGACGACGCGGAGCTCGCCGCCGTCCTGCATGACGCGTACGACGCCGAGCCGTTCGTCCATGTCAGCGACGTGCCGCCGGCCACGAAGCAGGTCACCGCGTCGAATCACGCCGTCGTCCACGCGCGGCGCATCGGCGAGCGGCGCGCGGTCGTCGTCGGCGTCATCGACAATCTCGGTAAGGGGGCCGCAGGGCAGGCGATCCAGAACATGAACGTCGCACTCCGGCTCGACGAGACGGCCGGCCTCGGCGGCCTCGGGCTCCACCCGTGAGCGTCCGATCTCTGGCCGGCGGGATCACCCGCGCGTTGGGCTACACCGTCGCGGTCGGTGAGGCCGGCATCCGCGACTCGGGAGGCCCGGACCTGGTCCTCATCGTCTCCGACCGGCCGGCCAGCGCGGCAGCCACATTCACCACCAACCTCATGCGGGCAGCCCCGGTCCTCCTGGCGGAGGAGGCGCTGGCGGCGAGTGCGGAGAGCGTGCGGGCGATCGTCGTCAACGCCGGCTGCGCGAACGCCGGGACCGGCACCGGCGGGCTGGCGGACGCTCGGGCGATCGTCGCCGCCGTCGCGCGCCGGCTGAGCGTCGGCGAGAACGACGTGCTGCCCGCGTCGACCGGGCTGATCGGGTCCCGGCTCCCGGTGGGCGCCATGGTCGACGCCGTGGAATACCTGCGCACGTACCGGTCTCGGGCCGCCTCGCGGCGCGCGGCGCGGGCGATCATGACCACCGACACGCGGCCGAAGGAGAGCGCTGTCGCCGTCCACCTCCCCGACGGCCGCAAGCTCACGGTGGGTGGCATGGCGAAGGGCTCCGGGATGATCCATCCGCAGATGGCGACCATGCTCGCCTTCCTCACGACCGATGCCCCCGTTGAGCCGGGGGCGCTGAGGGACCTGCTGCGGCCGGTGGTCGATCGCACCTTCAACCAGGTTTCGGTCGACGGCGACACATCCACCAACGACGCCGTCATGCTGCTCGCCAACGGCGCGGCGGGCGGACCGCCGCTGGCCGGCGCCGAGCTCCGGGAACTGACCGATGCGCTCGAGGCGGTCTGCCGCTCCCTGGCGATCGCGATCGCTGCCGACGGGGAGGGCGCGCGCCACCTCATCGAAGTCACGGTCCACGGCGCGGCCGACGATGCGGCCGCGCGCAGCGTGGCACGCACCGTCGCGTCCTCCGCGCTCGTCAAGACGGCGGTCCATGGCGCGGACCCGAACTGGGGCCGCATCGCTGCCGCCGCCGGGCGCAGCGGGGTGCCCCTCGACGCCGAGCGGATGCGGATCTGCATCGGTGACGTCCCGGTCTACGACGGCGCGCCGCTCGCCTTCGACGAGCGCCGGGCCAGCCGCATCATGTCCCGCGCGACCGTTCCGCTCTTCCTCGACCTGCTGGGGGGACGAGGGACCGGCATGGCCTGGGGCTGCGACCTGTCGGCCGAGTACGTCGCCATCAACAGCGAGTACACGACGTGACCGCCCTCACCATCAAGCTGGGCGGCACCGCCGGCGCACACGCCGCGTCCCTGGCAGTGCTCGTCGAGCGGGCAGCCCCCGGCTGGGTGATCGTCCACGGTGGGGGCGTCGAGGTCGCCGACTGGTCGCGGCGGCTCGGCATCGAGCCGAGCACGTTCGACGGCCTGCGGGTCACCGACACCGCCACGCTCGACATCGCGGTGGCCGTCCTGCGCGGGCTCGTGAACACCCGCCTGGTCGCCGCGTTCGCTTCGGCCGGCATCCCGGCGATCGGTCTCGGCGGGGCCGATGGCGAGCTCCTTCGTGCCGAGCGCTTCGAGCCGCGCCTCGGCGAGGTCGGGCGGGTGACCCGCGTGAACGGCGCACTGCTCGCCGCCCTCGGGGCGGCCGGCCAGGTGCCGATCGTCGCGCCGATCGCCCTCGGGCCCGGCGGCGAGCTCCTCAACGTCAACGCCGACGAGGTGGCCGGCGCGATCGCCGCCGAGCGCGGCGGGCACTTGATCCTGCTGACCGACGTTCCCGGCGTCCTCCGTGACGGCGCGCCGGTGGACAGCCTGAGCGCCGAGGACGCGGCGGCGATGCTCGCCGACGAGAGCGCCTCGGGGGGCATGCGCCCGAAGCTACGGGCCGCCGTGGCGGCGGCGCACGCCGGCTGCTCGGTGGCGATCGTGGACGGAACGGATCCGGCGGCCGTGCGTGCGGCGCTGGACGGTGTGAAGACGGGAACGTCCGTGACCGCCGCCCCGGCGGCGGGGATCGGCTGACATGGCGAAGGAGACACGAGTGGGAACCATCGAACGACGAGACCAGGTGCGACGGCTCATCGCCGCCGGCGGCATCCATACCCAGGCGGAGCTGGTGGCGGCCCTCCACGCCCGCGGCGTGGAGGTCACGCAGGCCACCATCTCCCGCGACCTGGCCGGGCTGGGCGTCGTGCGCGGATTCCGGGGCGGGCGCCTCACCTACCTGCTGCCGGACGACCGGACCGATGGTGCGGCGGCCTCGGAAGGGCGCCTTCGCCGCCTGCTGGCCGACCTGCCGCTGACGATCGGCGAGGCGGCACCGCTGGTCGTCCTGCGCACCTCGCCCGGCGGGGCCAATGCGATCGCATCCGCGATCGACCTCTCACAGTGGGAAGACGTCATCGGCACGATCGCCGGGGACGACACGATCTTCGTGGCGTGCCGTGATGCCGCCGCCATGCGCCGCCTCCGCGCTCGGCTCGAGTCGTTCTTGGCCCAGGCGCAGGCCGGCGTGGCGAGCGGCGTGGGAGGTGCCGCATGAGCGAGACGGTCGTGCTCGCCTATTCCGGAGGGCTGGACACATCGGTCGCGGTGCCCTGGCTCCGCGAGACGCACGGCCACGAGGTCGTGACCCTGACGGTCGACGTCGGCGGTGGCGTGGACGCCGCCACGGTCCAGCGACGGGCGCTGGCCGGTGGCGCGCGGCGCGCGATCGTGGTCGACGCACGCGATGCGTTCGTGACCGACTACATCTGGCCGGCACTCCAGGCCGGCTCCCTCTACCAGGGGGTCTATCCGCTGGCGACGGCGCTGGCCCGGCCGCTCATCGCCCGCCTCCTGGTCGAGGCCGCTCACGAAGCCGAGGCGGGCCTCGTCGCCCATGGCTGCACCGGCAAGGGCAACGACCAGGTCCGCTTCGACGTGGCGGTCGCAGCGCTCGATCCGTCGCTGCGCGTCATCGCGCCGATGCGGGTCGGGATGGGCATGACGCGCGACGAGGAGCTCGCGTACGCCCGCGAGCGCGACATCGACGTGCCGTCCGGTCCGAGCTCGCCGTTCAGCGTCGACGCCAACCTGTGGGGCCGCTCGATCGAGGCCGGCGTGCTTGAGGATCCGTGGACGGCGCCACCTGCGGACGCCTTCGAGTGGACGGTCGACCCGGCCGATGCGCCGCGCGAGCCGCGCGAGGTCGTCATCGGCTTCGAGGCCGGCGTGCCTGTGAGCCTCGACGGCGAGCCGCTCGACGGCGTCGCGCTGGTGGAGCGGCTGAACCAGCTGGCGGGCGTGCATGGCATCGGCCGCATCGACCATGTCGAGGATCGGCTCATCGGCATCAAGAGCCGCGAGATCTACGAGGCACCGGCCGCCGTGGTCCTCCACGCGGCGCACGCGGCGCTCGAGCAGCTGACCCTCTCGCGGGAGCTGCTCGCCTACAAGCGATCGGTCGGCGATCGCCTCGCCACGCTCGCGTACGACGGCCTCTGGCTGAGCGAGCTGGGCGTTGCCCTGCGCGCCTTCGTCACCCACACCCAGGAGCACGTCAGCGGGGAGGTGCGCCTGCGCTTCACCCCGGGCAACGTGGCGGTCACCGGCCGACGTTCGCCGCATTCGCTCTACGACGTCGGGCTGGCGACGTACGACGCCGGCGATCGATTCGACCACGCCGCGGCGGTCGGCTTCATCGCGATCTGGGGCCTGCCGGTTCGCACCCAGTCGGCCGCCCGGGGTGGCGGCGATGCCGACGAGCGCACCCTGCTCGACGAGCTCGGCGCGGATCGCCTCGACGCGGCCGAGCCGGTCGGAGCGGCCCGATGACCGGCGGGCAGCGGGGGCTGCGCATGGCGGGAACCATCGCCGCCCTCACGGCCGACTCGTCGTACGTGCGCCGGGCACGCACGCGGGACATCGACGCCATCCTCGAGGTGATCGGGACATACGTGGCGCAGCACGTCCTGCTGCCCCGCACGCGCGACGAGATCCTCGACGACATCGGCAGCTGGTGGGTGGTCGACCTCAACGAGCAGGTGGTCGGCTGCGCGGCCCTGCGCGACTTCGGCGAGGGTCTGGGCGAGCTCCGCTCGCTGAGCGTGGTGGCCGAGGCCCACGGGCGAGGCCTCGGCGAGTCGCTGGTCCACGCCGTCGTGCGGGAGGCGCGCAAGCGGGGCATGACCCGCCTCTTCGCCATCACCCGCAACCCCGGCTACTTCGCGAGGCACGGCTTCGCCGAGCTGCCGATGGACGACGTGCCCGCCGTCCTGCACGCCGATCGCGTGCCGTGGCCGCGGCGCAGCGGCGCGGGCCACGCCATGGAGCTCGACCTATGAGTCAGGTGCGGACGAACTCCGACGCGCCGGCCCGCGAGGCGCGGGTTCACCTCCAGACATACGCCCGCCAGCCCATCACCCTCATCCGCGGCCAGGGCTGCTGGGTGACCGATGACGCCGGGCACGACTATCTCGACCTCGTGGCCGGCATCGCGGTCGACGTCCTCGGCCACGCGCATCCCGCCGTGGCCGAGGCCATCGCACGCCAGGCGGCCACCCTGGTCCAGGTGTCCAATCTCTACTACACCGTGCCGCAGCTCGAGCTGGCCGAAGCACTCGTCGCCCGCTCGGCGTTCGACCGGGTCTTCTTCACCAACTCGGGCACCGAGGCGAACGAGGCCGCGCTCAAGCTCGCCCGGCGCCACGGCGGCGAGCGGGGCGCTCACGAGGTCGTCAGCCTCACCGGCTCGTTCCACGGCCGGACATTCGGATCGCTGGCCGCCACCGGCCAGCCGAAGTACCAGGCGCCGTTCGCTCCGCTGCCGCCCGGCTTCCGCCACGTCGCGCCGAACGACGTCACGGCGCTCGACGAGGCGGTCACCGACGCGACCTGCGCCGTGCTCCTGGAGCCGATCATGGGCGAGGGCGGCGTCCACCCACTGACGGACGCCTTTCTGACGGCAGCGCGGGCGGCCTGCGATCGGGTCGGTGCGCTCCTCATCCTGGACGAGGTGCAGTCCGGCATCGGCCGCACCGGCACCTTCTTTGCTTTCGAGTCATCGACGATCGTGCCCGACGCGGTCACCCTGGCCAAGGGCCTGGCGGGCGGCATCCCGATCGGCGCGCTGCTGGTGCGCGAGGAGGCGGCAGCCTTCCGTCCCGGCGATCACGGCACGACGCTGGGCGGCAACCCCGTGTCGTGCGCGGCCGCGCTGGCCACCCTGCGCGTCCTCGACGAGGAGCACCTGATGGCGAACGCCCGCGATCGCGGGCGCCAGCTGTTCGAGCGGCTGGGTCGCCTGGTGAGCGACGGCACGCTGGCCGAGGTACGCGGACGAGGGCTGATGGTCGGCCTCGAGACGTCGAAGCCGATTGCACGGGCTGCGATGGCGGCCGCGCGCGACCGGCACGGCCTGCTGATCAACGCCACCGGCGACACGACCATCCGCCTGGTGCCGCCGCTCACGATCAGCGCCGGCGAGATCGACCTCGCGGTCGAGCGAATCGGCGCGGCGCTCGCGGATGCGGCGTCCGCATGACCACCGAGCTCGCAGCTCCGACCCGGCGACCGCCGGCAGCACGTCCTCGGCACCTGCTGAGTGCAGAGGATCTCGAGGACCTCGGCCTGGTGCGTCTGCTGGACCGCGCGGAGAACCTGCGCACCGAGCGGCATCGCATCGGGCCGGCGCGGCCCCTGGAGGGACGCCAGGTCGCGTTGCTGTTCGAGAAGCCCAGCCTGCGCACGCGGGTCAGCTTCGAGGTGGCGATCACCTCGCTCGGCGGACATGCGATCGCCCTCGGACCCGATGAGGTCGGCCTCGGGCGCCGCGAGTCGCCGGCCGACGTGGCGCGCAACCTGTCACGGCTGGTCGACGCCGTCGTGCTGCGGACCTTCGCGCACGGCACGCTGCTCGAGATGGCGGGCGCCGCGTCGGTTCCGGTGGTGAACGCCCTGACCGATGACGAGCATCCCTGCCAGGCGCTCGCCGATCTCATGACCCTGCGGCGTCGGTTCGGCCGGCTTGCCGGGCTGCGCCTCGCGTACGTCGGTGACGGCAACAACGTGGCGCACTCCCTCATGCTGGCCGGCGCGCTCGCCGGGCTTGACGTTCGCGTCGCGACGCCCGACGGATACGGCCCCGACCCGGCCGTGGTGGAGCGAGCGCGGGCGCTCGCCAGGCGCCATCGGGCGTGGGTCAGCGTCGGCACCGATCCGGCCGAGGCGGTCGACGGGGCGGATGCGGTGTACACCGACGTCTGGGCCAGCATGGGTCGCGAGGACGAGGCGGAGGAACGCCGCACCCGATTCGCCGGCTTCGGGGTGACCGAGGGGCTGCTGTCCGGCGCCGCGCCGCACGTGGCGGCACTGCACTGCATGCCCGCCCACCGCGGCGAGGAGATCGCGGCCGCCGTCCTGGACGGGCCGCGCTCGCTGGCGCTCGAGCAGGCCGAGAACCGGCGCTACGTCCAGGAGGCGGTGCTCACCGAGCTCCTCGCCCCGCGCTGATCAGGCCGGCGGCTCGCCGGTGGCCGGCAGCCGCCTGCGGACCTCGAGGACCCCTCGCAGCGCCAGAAGCGCCACGATGCCGAGCACGAGCAGAACCGGCAGCCATACGATCCCGAACCAGATGACGGCGTTGAGCAGCCCCTGGCCGATGCCGACCAGCGACGCCAGCGCCCCGTCCACCTCGGCCTTCGGGTCCCAGGTCGTGGTCACCGTCCGGATCGGCGCCGGCGCCGGTACGAGCGATACGGTCAACGTCGACAGGTCGGCGTCGCCCTCGATCTCCTGGAGCTGCGCCTCGAGCTGCTCGATCTCGCCGCGCACCCCGTCCAGGCGCGCCTGCACGGCCAGCACGTCGTCGATACGCTCCGCGCGCTCGAGGAGGACGCGGTACGAGGCTTCTGAAGACTCGAGGTTCGCGATGCGCGCTCCGAGATCGATGACCTGGCGCGTGACGTCTGACTCACGGGTCGCCTCGGCCACGACCTCGCCGTCGAGCGCGCGGAGCCGCTCCAGCGCGTCGTCGAAGCGGGCGGCCGGGATGCGCAGCGTCAGCGTCGCGCCCTCGTCCCCGGCACCGGCCTGCGAGCCACCGACGTAGCCACCCAGCTCGAGCACGAACGCACGTACGCGGCCGACCGTCGCCGGCACGTCGGCCACCTGCACGGTGACCTCGCCGGTCTTGATGATCCGCTGCTCGATGGGGGCCGCGTTGCCCTCCGGCTCCTGAGGTCCGCCGCCGGTGGCCGCGTCGCTCGCTGCCGGCTCCCCGGCTGCGTCTTCCACAGCACCGCCGAGGGCGTCTCGGGCCGCGGTGGCTTCGCCCTCGGCCTGTGCCTCGCCAGGGGCCATCCCAGACTGGCCGCCGCAGGCCGCCACGATCAGCATGAGCATGGTGATGATGACGGCCAGGGTGACCGGTCGAATGGGTGAACGCATGACGTCATCCCTCCTTCGGATGCAGCCCGGACGCAACCGGGCGGGCAATCGTTCCGTGCCTCTCCTACGGCCCTCGGCTAGCATCGGTTCATGGACGAGCGCACGGCCCAGCTCATGGACGACGAGGACGCCCGCGCCGCGATGGCGGCCAACGAGTTCGACCACGACTTCCTCCACGCCCACCTCACCGATGAGCGACGCAAGGCCGGACTGCTCGGCGAGATCCGCGAGGCCATCTTCGGTGCGCAGGACGGGCTGGTGAGCACGCTGGCCGTGGTCAGCACCGTGGCGGGCGCGACCTCGGAGCGCTACCCGGTGCTGGTGGCGGGCATCGCCTCGGGCCTGGCCGGCATCTTCAGCATGGCCGCCGGCGAGTACATCGGCTCCAAGAGCCAGCGCGAGATCTTCGATGCCCAGATCGTCGACGAACGCGAGGAGGTCCACGAACGGCCCGGCGAGGCACAGGCCGAGGTCGCCTTCATGTTCGAGGAGGACGGCCTCCCTCACGACGAGGCGCTGAAGGTTGCGCGCATCATGGCCGAGCACCCCGACGTGCTCCTCAAGACGATGGTCGAAAAGGAGCTGGGACTGACGGTCGAGGAGGGCGGTGGCTCGCCACTCCAGGGAGCCCTCGTCATGGGCGCCGCCTTCGGGCTTGGCACCATTCCCCCGATCCTGCCGCACGTCTTCTTCGCGAACGAGGTGGCGGTGCTCGTATCGGTCGTCGCGACCCTGGCCGTGCTGTTCGCGATCGGGGTGATCAAGAGCCGATGGACGCACCGGTCCTGGTGGGCCTCGGGCCTCGAGATCCTCCTGCTCGGCGCCGTCGCCGGCATCGCCGGCTACTTCTTCGGCAACGTCCTGCCAATGCTGCTCGGCGCGCCCGAGGCCGCCGCCTAGCCGGTCGTCAGCTCCGCACCGCAGTCGTCGCAGAAGCGTGCGTCGGGAGCGTTGACCGCGTTGCAGCGCGCGCAGGTTCGCTGCATCGGCGCGCCACAGTCGTCGCAGAAGCGCGCATCGGCAGCGTTGGCGCCGCCGCAGGAAACACAGGTGACCGTGCCTGAGCCGATTCCCAGCGCACCCAGCGTGTCACGCAGGGTCGGCGTGAGCTCGCCGGCGACGTACCGCGAGGCCGGTCCCAGGTACGCGAACTTCGTGATCGCCGTGCCGAGCGCGACGAGCGGAAGGCCGATGAACGCCAACCAGAACCTTTGCGGCATGCCGAAGCTGCTGAAGGCGGAGAAGAAGTCGATCATCGCCACCGCCGTGAGCACGATCCCGATCAGGAGGAGGATCGGCCCGGCGATGCGCAGTCCGGTGCGCCAGGCGGCCTGGTCGTGGAGGCTCGGGTCCGGCCGCGACATCGGTCAGATGCCCTGGAAGATCATGCCGGCGACGAGGACGATCGCCGCGACGCCACCGCGATGACCACGGTGACGAGCTTGGGCGGATTCGGGCGCAGCACGAGCGGCAGTATACGGACGCCGGTCAACCTTCCACGACGAGCACGCCGGCCATCCCGTAGGCCTCGTGACCGGGCAGATGGCAGACATACGTCAGCGTACCGGGCTCCTCGAAGGTGATCGTGGTCCGAACGGTCTCCAGGGCGGGGACCGTCACCTCGTTCGGGACGCCCTCGTGGGCCGCGTGCGTGCCCGTCCGGTGCCGCTCGTGGAAGGCGGC
>DASVEH010000050.1:0-10700 GCA_036380655.1 Candidatus Limnocylindria bacterium
GCCCATCGAGCGCCGCCCAACGAGGCGGCGCTTGCGCGTCATGAACCCCGAACGCATTGTCCGACCGACAGAGCGCCGACGCCAATCGAGACATTCGCCCGAGTCGGCCGCATGATCGGCCGGACGACAATCTGAGCGACCCAGCACCCCATCGAGTCCAGCGCATGACCCTACGAATCGCCCGCATAGCAGCGGCGGTGATCTTCGCCGTCAGTGCGGTCATCGTCGAAGCGCCCACTTCCGCCCGGGCCGCCATGGCAGTGGAGCGATTCGGCGGTGCCGATCGCTATGCCACCGCCGCCGCGGTCAGCGCAGCGCACTTCTCGCCCGGCGTCCCGGCGGCCTACGTGGCAACCGGCGCCGACTTTCCCGATGCGCTCGCCGGCGGGCCGGCGGCGGCCCGGGCGGGCGGTCCGATCCTGCTGGTCGCCGGGACCTTCATCCCGGCGGCGACGAGCGCCGAGCTGACCCGCCTGAAGCCGGCGCGCATCATCGTGCTCGGCGGGTCAGGCGTGATCACGGACCGGGTGGTGCGCTCGCTCGACGCCTTCGACACCGGAGGGGGCGTCCGCCGTATCGGCGGAGCGGATCGGTTCGCCACCGCGGCGGCCGTGAGTGCCGCGACCTTCCCGCCGGGCGCGCCGGTCGCGTACGTGGCCACCGGCTCTGGATTCCCCGATGCGCTCGTCGGCGGCGTGGCCGCGGCACGCACCGGCGGCCCGGTCCTGCTCACTCGCCGCGACGAGCTTCCCGCGGCGACCCGGGCGGAGCTGCGGCGGCTGGCCCCCGCCCGGATCGTGGTCCTCGGCGGAACCGGCGTGGTCAGCGACGCCGTGCTGGCCCGCCTCCGCGAGTTCGCCACGAGTGGCAAGGCGACCCGCCTGGCGGGCATTGACCGCTACGCGACCGGGGTTGCCATCAGTCGCGCCAGCTTCGCCGGCGCCTCCTCACTCTTCGTTGCGACCGGGCTCGCGTTCCCCGATGCGCTGGTCGCGATCCCGGCCGCGGCACGAAGCGACGGAGCGCTCCTCCTCGTGCCCGGCACCTCCGTGCCGAGCGCCGTCCGCGCCGAGGCCGTGCGCCTCGACCCCGACAGGCTGGTGCTGCTGGGAGGCACGGCCGTCCTCAACGAGCGCGTCACCTTCGACCTGCGAACCGCCCTCGGCGACCTCAGGCCGCTGCCGGGGTGCACGTACCAGGACGTCCTGACGCCGCTTCGCGCCTACGGCGACTGGCACCGCACCTTGCTCGACACGATCCTGATGGTGCCCTCCACCTACGCCCCGGGAGACCTCGTGGACAGCTCGAGGGCCGGACTGAATGCCGGGCACGCCCTGCGCAGCCACGTCGCCGCGGACCTCAAGGCAATGGCGGACGCCGCCCGCGCCGCCGGCGGGCCGCTCCAGATCACGAGCGCGTACCGGAGCTACAGCACCCAGAGAGCGACGTTCGAGCACTGGGTCGCGGTGAGCGGCCGCGAGGAGGCGCTTCGCAAGAGCGCCCGCCCCGGTCATTCCGAGCACCAGCTGGGCACCACCTTCGACTTCACCAGCCTCGGCGGCCGCCCACCCTGGGAGTACTCCGATTGGGGCGCCACCGCCGCCGGCAGCTGGATGGCGGCCAACGCATGGCGCTACGGCTTCGTGATGAGCTATCCGCGAAACAGCTTCAGCAAGGTCTGCTACGAGTACGAGCCCTGGCACTACCGGTATCTCGGCCGCGCGGTTGCCAGGCAGGTTCACGACTCGGGACTCACCTTGCGCGAGTGGCTCTGGCTCATCGGCTCCGGAGGCTGATCGGCAGAACGGCCTGGCCGGGGCGGCGGTAGGATGACCGCGTCCCACACGTTTCGAGGTCGCCGCCGCCACGCCATGTCCGTCATCGCCGTCGTCGGAGCCCAGTGGGGCGACGAGGGGAAGGGCAGGGTGGTCGACTACCTTGCCGATGACGCTGACCTCGTCATCCGCTACGGCGGGGGCAACAACGCCGGGCACACCGTGGTCAACGCGCACGGTCATTTCAAGCTTCACCTGATCCCGTCGGGCATCTTCCATCCGGGAACCCGCAACCTGCTCGGCAACGGCGTCGTGATCAATCCCCCGGCGCTCGTCGAGGAGCTCGACGGCCTGCTGACGGCCGGCTTCGACGGTCGCAACCTGTTCATCAGCGACCGGGCGCACCTGGTGATGCCGTACCACGTCCTGTTCGACCAGCTCGAGGAGCTCGAGCGGGGCGCGAAGAAGCTGGGAACCACCTCGAGGGGGATCGGTCCCGCCTACGTCGACAAGGTGGCGCGACGCGGTGTCCGGGTCATCGACCTCATGGAGCCCGATGCATTCCGTCAGCGACTGGCCGCCACGCTTCCGCGGGTCCGGCGCCTGGCGCTCGGGTTCGCCGGCTCGGACATGGCCGATGCCATCGCCGAGGCCACCGACGAGAGGCGAATCTGCGACGGATACCTTGCCGCGGGCGAGCGGCTGCGTCCGCACGTCGTCGACGGAGCAGTGCTCGTCGACGAGGCGCTCGAGGCAGGGGAGCGGATCCTGCTCGAGGGCCAGCTCGGGACGATGCGGGACATCGACTGGGGGATCTATCCCTACGTCACCAGCTCCTCGCCGATCCCGGGCGGGGCCAGCCTGGGGGCCGGCCTGCCGGCGGTCAAGATCGACCGCGTCCTCGGCGTGGCCAAGGCCTATACCACGGCGGTCGGGTCCGGCCCGCTGCCCACCGAGCTCGACGATGCCGACGGCGAGCTGCTCCGCGAGCGGGGCGTCGAATTCGGCACGTCCACCGGCCGCCCGCGACGCTGCGGCTGGTACGACGCCATCGCCGTCCGCTTCAGCGTTCGCCTGGCAGGCTACTCCAGCATCGCGCTCACGAAGCTCGACGTCCTCGACGGCTTCGATCGGATCCTGGTCGCCCGAGCCTACCGTGACCCGCTCGACGGCCGGGAATGGGGCACCGTGCCCGCGTCGACGTCGGTCTACGAGCGGCTCGAGCCGGTGTACGAGGAGCTTCCGGGGTGGCGGGCCGATACCACCGGCTGCCGCGCCTGGGCCGATCTGCCGCCGGCGGCCCGCACCTACGTCGAGCGGCTCGAGGAGCTGGCCGGGGTGCCGATCAGCCATGTCAGCGTTGGCCCGGAACGTGCCCAGATGATCGTCCGATGAGGATCGGCATCATTGCTCCACAGGGATGGACGGGCGAGTACGACGGATGGGAGCCCGAGCGCGCCTGGCGGCGCACCGTGGCGGTCGCGCAGCAGGCGGAGCGCCTCGGGTTCGAATCGGTCTGGCTCTTCGACCACTTCCATACCGTCCCGCGGCCGACCGACGAGATCACCTTCGAGTCGTTCGCCTCGCTGAGCGCATTGGCTGCGCTCACCGAGCGCGTGCGACTGGGGCAGATCGTCATCTGCAATGGGTTCCGCAACCCCGCGCTGACCGCGAAGATGGCCTCGACGATCGACACGATCAGCGGCGGCCGCTTCGAGCTCGGCATCGGTGCCGGCTGGAAGCGCGACGAGTGGATGGCCTACGGCTATGGCTTTCCCGTGACGAAGGAGCGACTGGCCATGCTCCACGACGCATTGGAGGTGATCAGCCGCATGCTCGAGCCCGGCCGCGCCACCCATGCCACCTACGAGGGGACCCACCACAGCGTTCGCGATGCCCGCAATCTCCCCAAGCCGGTCCAGGCCACGGGCATGCCGATCATGGTCGGCGGCAACGGTCCGAACGTGACCTGGCGCCTGGCTGCGCGCTACGCCGACGAGCTGAACCTGGATAACATGTCCCCCGACGAGGTGGCCGCCGCGCTTCCGACGATCCGGGCGCGCTGCGAGGAGATCGGCCGCGATCCGGACAGCCTCGACATCTCGGTCCACGTGTCGTGGGGCACCCCCGGGTGGCGCAGCACCGGTGCCGACAGGTGCGAGCTGTTGGCTGCCTACGCCGAGCTCGGCGTCAGCCGCGTGATGGGGCTGCTGCAGGCGTCCGCCGGCTCGGACGATGCGCTCGAATCGCTCGCGGCCGATGCTTCCAAAGCAGGGGTCGAGCTGGAGGCCTGATCCGCTGGGTTCAGCCCTCGCGCAGACGCGCTCCCAGGGCGCCGGCCACCAGCCGCGCTCGGGCCAGCACTCCCACGGCGGCCAGGGCGAATGCCGCCGGGACGAAGAAGTACGGGTAGACCGACGGGTCCGTCGTGCCGACGGTGATGGCGCCGACGATCGCGATGGTCACCAGCACGGCTGCCAGCCCGAGCCACACGACCAGCGCCTGCCATGCGACGGTGGAGCCGGTCCAGGCGGCCGCGCCCAGGCACGAGGCGCCCAGAATGAGGCCTCCGGGGAACACGGGGTCGGTGATCGGCTCGCCGCCGGCGAGGCTCGTGATCGTCATGAGCAGGACGCCGGCGCCGATGACCCCGACCACGGCACGCGACAGCGTGAGCATTGTGTCCACCGATTGCCCTCCGTAGCATCGAGCGGGACCCCCGATGGCCATTGTCGCCGGTGACGAGTGCGGCGCGACGGTCGGAACCGTATACTCCGCCAAAGCCGCAGCGACCACGCCGTTGCACCCGATCCGCGCCGTCCCAGCCCACGCCACCGATCAGAGCCCGCGCCGCCATGCCGCGCGGGCGTTTTCGTACCCGAGGAGGTCCCGTTGATCGACCAGGCACCCGTCCGCGACGTGACCGAGACCCGCCTGCGGCGCGCCTACGGCTTCGAGGAGGTGGCCCTCGTCCCGGGTGCCGTGACCGCCGACCCGGCCGAGGTCGACATCAGCGTCGAGATCGGCGGCTTCACCCTCCAGGTCCCGTTCATGGCCGCGGCAATGGACGCCGTGGCGGACCCCGACTTTGCGGCCCGGATGAGCCGGCATGGCGGCGTCGCCTTCGTCAACCTCGAGGGCCTCTACACCCGCTACGAGGACGCGTCGGACATCATTGAGCGCGTCGCCGAAGCGGAATCCGGCCAAGCGGCCGCCCACGTCCTGGCCGACGCATACCAGCAGCCGGTGCGTGACGACCTGATCGCCGCCCTGATCACCCGCATCAAGGCGCAGGGCGCCATCGCGGCCGTCGCTACGACGCCCGCATCGGCCTGGCATCACGCGGAGCTGGCGGCAGAGGCCGGCGCCGACCTCCTCCTCGTCCAGTCCCAGGTGTCCAGCGCTCGTCACATCTCGACCTCGACCCGGGTTCTCTCCCTGGCCGATCTCACCGGCGGGCTGAAGCTGCCGGTGCTCGTCGGAAACACGGTCAGCGGCGAGGCCGCCTACCAGCTCATGCACCAGGGCGCGGCGGGCATTTTCGTCGGCGTCGGACCGGGCGCGGCCTGCACGACGCGCGAGGTGCTCGGCATCGGTGTGCCTCAGGTGAGCGCCACCCTCGAGGTGGCCGCCGCCCGCGACCGCTACGAGCGTGAGACGGGCCGCTACGTCCCGATCGTCACCGATGGCGGCATGAAGACCGGCGGCGACATCGCCAAGGCGATCGCCTCGGGAGCCGATGCGGTCATGTTGGGCTCTCCCTTCGCCGGGGCGGCCGAGGCCCCCGGGCGCGGGTTCAACTGGGGGATGGCGGCTCCCTCGCCGACCCTGCCCCGCGGCACGCGCATCCGGATCGGCGAGCGGCTGCCGCTGGAGCAGATCCTGTTCGGCCCGGCCGAGACGACGCACGGCACCCAGAACCTGGTCGGCGCGCTGCGCCAGTCGATGGCCGCGCTCGGCGTGCGGACCATCCGCGAGATGCACTCCGTCGAGATGGTCATCGCTCCGGCCATCGCCACCGAGGGCAAGTCCTGGCAGCTGTCGGGCCGGGAATAGCCGCGTCCCGCGATCCGCTCGCCGATGCTCGGCGACATCACGCGTTCGACAGCCGGGTAACGGAGCCGACCCCCATGAGCCACATCATCGAGTCCGGTCGCGTGTTCCTGCGTCCCTTCCAGAAGGGCGACGCGGAGCTCTACCACCGCTGGCGCGCCGATGCCGACGTCGCCGCCCTGGCCGGGTTGCCACTGCCGTTGAGCCTGGCGGAGACCGAGCGCAGGATCGCCGACAAGCAGGGCGACAGCTACCACGCCTATGTCATCTGCCTCCTTGCGAACGAGCGGCCGATCGGCGAGGCGCTGCTCTTCGAGCTGGATCAGGTCAACGGCAGCGCCGAGCTGGGCATCTTCATCGGCGAGAAGGACCAGTGGGGCAAAGGGTATGGCACCGACGCCGTGAACGCGCTGGTCGACTTCGGCTTCGGCACCCTTCGCCTCGAGCGCATCTGGCTCGAGGTGTGGACCGAGAACGAGCGTGCCCGCCGCGCCTACGAGAAGGCAGGCTTCGTCCACGAGGGAACGCTGCGCCATGATCGCTACGAGGGCGGCCGCTTCACCGATGGTCACGTGATGTCGCTGCTGCGGGAGGACTGGCTCGCCCTCGACCGGCGTCGGGCTGCGTCCTAGGCGCTACGTGCCTGACCCGATCCTGACGACCCGGGCGCTGAACCGCGCGCTGCTCGCGCGGCAGATGCTCCTGGAGCGCTCGACGCTCGGCATCACCGAGGTGATGGAGCGAATGGGCGGGATCCAGATGCAGTACGCGCCGGCCGGGTATATCGGCCTGTGGTCGCGCATGCGCGACTTCGACAGACCGATGCTGACGAGAGCGCTCGAGGACCGGTCCGCCATCCAGGCGACGCTCATGCGCGCCACGATTCACACCGTTTCCGCGGCCGACTACTGGCCGATGGAGGTCGGCGTGCGGCGCGTCCGCCGGGAGTGGTTCGAGAACGTCAGCCGCCGCCAGGTCGACCGGCTGGATCCGGACCGCACCGCCGAAGCAGTCCGCGCAGAGCTCGCCGATGGGCCGCTCGCGATGAAGGAGCTGACCGCGCGGCTGGTCGCCCGCGGCTTCCCTGCCGTGGCGGCGAAGTGGGCCGGAACCTGGGTCGACCTCGTCCGCGTCCCGCCCTCGGGCACCTGGGAGCGGCGCCGCGCCGACCTCTATGGCCTCGCCGAGTCGTGGCTGCCGATGCCTGACGTGACCGAGGAGCAGGGCATGGAGCTGCTGGTCCGACGCTATCTCGGCGCTTTCGGCCCGGCCGAGCCAAAGGACGTCGCGAGCTGGATGGGCATGAACGTGAGGCAGATCCGCGGCGTGCTCACGGCCATCGACCTGCGCGAGCTGCGCGACGAACGAGGCGCGACGCTGCTGGACCTCCCGGATGCGCCCCTGCCCCACCCGGACACGCCGGCGCCACCGCGGTTCATCGCGGTCTGGGACGCGATGCTGCTGGTTCACGCGCGCCGCACGGAGGTGCTGCCGGAGGCGCTCCGCCCGCTCATCTTCAACACGAAGACGCCACATTCGTTCAACACCTTCCTGCTCGATGGGCAGGTCGCCGGTACCTGGCGGTTCGAGGATGGACGTATCGAGCTGTCGCCCCTGCGCGAGCTGACGGCGGTCGAGCGGCGCGGGCTGGATGACGAGGCGGAACGCCTTGCGGCATTCCACGCCTGAGGCGCGGTAGCATCCCCGCATGGAACGAACCGATCTGCAGCGATGGCTGGACCGCTATGTCGAGGCCTGGCGCGCCAATGAGCGAGCGCCGATCGAGGCGCTCTTCACCGACGACGTGGTGTACCGATTCCGGCCCTACGAGAGCTACCCGGCGGCCCAGGGCATCGAGGCGGTGGTCGATGCCTGGCTCGGCGAGACGCGCGACGAGCCCGACTCCTGGGAGGCGGCGTACGAGCCCTACGCGGTCGACGGCGACCGCGCGGTCGCCGTCGGCTACAGCCGCTATTTCGCCACCGCCGACGAGCCCGAACGGACCTACTTCAACGCCTTCCTCCTGACCTTCGATTCGGACGGGCGTTGCCGCGAGTTCACCGAGTACTACATGCGGGAGGAACCGAGTTGATCCTGACCACCACTCCCAGCGTCGAGAGCCGGACCATCGCCGAGTACCTCGGCGTCGTCACCGGCGAGGCGATCCTTGGCGCCAACATCTTCCGCGACCTGTTCGCGGGCGTGCGCGACATCGTCGGTGGCCGGTCGGCCGCCTACGAGGACGAGCTGCGCAAGGCACGCGAGATCGCCATGACCGAGCTCTCAGCCGAGGCCGCGCAGCGCGGGGCCGATGCGGTCGTGGGCATCGATCTCGACTACGAGACGGTCGGCAACGGCTCGATGCTCATGGTCACTGCGTCCGGCACGGCGGTCCGGCTCGGCGCGTGACGACGGTCTGGGGCGAGATCGGCGACCGCGTTTGGGTGCGCCGGTATGAGTCGCTGGACCAGACGATCGGCGTCATCGGCGGCTCGGCCGGCCTGGTGGTCATCGACACCCGTTCCAGCCACCGCCTGGCCGATGAGCTGCGCGGCGATTTGGCGCAGCTGCCCGGCGCCCTCGTCGGCGTGGTCAACACGCACGGCCACTGGGATCACAGCTTCGGCAACGCGCGCTTCCTGCCGACACCGATCTGGGGCCACGTGCGCTGCGCGGCGATGATCCTCGAGCGCGGAGATGCGATGCGAGCGAAGGTCGTGGCCGCGTATCCGGGAGAGGCGGTCGACGAGGTCGTGCTCACGCCGCCCACCGAGCTGTTCGAGGAGTCGGCAGCGGTCGATCTCGGCGACCGGCGCGTCGAGCTGCGCCACCTCGGGCGAGGGCACACCGACAACGACATCGTGGTGACGGTGCCGGACGCATCGGTCCTGTTCGCCGGCGACCTGCTCGAGAACGCGCCGGCACCCGGCTTCGGAGACAGCTACCCGATCGACTGGGTCGACACCGGGCGCGCGCTGCTGGAGCTGGTCGATGGCACCGTCGTCCCCGGGCACGGTGACCCGTTCGACCGCCGCTTCGCCGAAGCCCAGGTGGGGCAGCTGGCCGAGCTGGCGGAACTGGCGCGGGATGCTGCCAGCGGTGCCATCGGTCTCGATGAGGCGATCCGCCGATCGCCATTCCCGGCCGAACCCACGAGCAAGGCGCTGGAACGCGCCCGACAACAACTCGAGTGAGTAAACTTCATCACTGGACTGAGTAAACCTACTCGGACGAGTGAGTGAAGTGCCGAGCCGCAAGCCGCAGATCTATCGCCGCCCGGTCTACGACGAGATCCTCGCGCGCGCGCACGAACCGCGCCATTTCATCCAGGTCCTCGCCGGCCCGCGGCAGGTGGGCAAGACGACCGTCGCGCGCCAGGTGATGGACGCCATCGGCATCCCGGGCCACTTCGCCTCGGCCGATGCGCCCGATCCGGAGGACATCGGCTGGATCTACACACAGTGGGCGATCGGCCGCCAGCAGGCGAAGATGGGTGGTCGGGCCGGCGCCCTGCTGGTCCTCGACGAGGTCCAGAAGATCCGCGACTGGTCCGACGTCGTAAAACAGCTCTGGGACGAGGACACCGAGTCCGGAACCCCGCTGCGCGTCATGCTCCTGGGATCCGCTCCGCTGCTCGTCCGCCAGGGCCTCTCCGACAGCCTGGCCGGGCGCTTCGAGATCGTCCGCGTCACGCATTGGACCTTCGCCGAGATGCGCGACGCCTTCGGCTGGGACCTCGACACCTACCTGTTCCATGGCGGCTACCCCGGGGCTGCGCGCCTGATCAAGAGCCACGACCGATGGGAGGAGTACATCCTCGACTCCATCGTCGAGACGAACCTGTCGCGTGACATCCTGCTGCTCAACCGGGTCGAGAAGCCCGCTCTTCTCCGCCAGCTCTTCCGTCTGGCATGCTCGTACTCGGGGCAGGTTCTTAGCTATACGAAGATGCTCGGGACCCTGACCGACGCGGGCAACACGGTCACCCTGGCCCACTACCTCGAGCTGCTGGGCGGCGCGGGCATGGTGACCGGCATCGGCAAATACTCAGGGTCGGCCGTGCGCCGGCGCGCGTCGAGCCCCAAGCTCTTGGCGCTCAACACCGCCCTCATGACGGCGACCGCGCGCACGGGCCTGCCGAAGGCGCGGGCCGATCACGAACGGTGGGGGAGGCTGGTCGAGACGGCGGTCGGCGCGCACCTGTGGGCCCACGCCGATCCCGACGAGCTGGGCTACTGGCGGGAGGGGAACAACGAGGTCGACTGGGTCATCCGCCCGGGGAAGCTCATGCGCACCCGCGACGCGCCGATGGCGATCGAGGTCAAGACGGGTCATCCGCGGGGCAACCCCGGCACCGTGGCGTTCACCCATGTTCACCGCGGCGCCCGATCGCTCGTCGTCGGCGCCGGCGGCATCCCGGTCGAGGACTTCCTGTCGGTCCATCCGCGCGAGTGGCTTGACGCCTAGCCCGGCGCCGTGTCAACGCGGGTTGACACGAACCCCGACCCGGACGTAACGTGGCGCCATGACGACCGCCCCCGAGGATCCCGCCGCCGCCTTCGCGGCGGTCATCGGTCTCCGCCGCCTCGCCGATCGCATGGAGCGCGATGCGGTGGAACGTGCGGTTGACGAGGGATGGACCTGGCGGCAGATCGCCATGGCCCTGGGCGTCACGCGTCAGGCGGCTCACAAGCGACATGCAGCACGGCTCCGCGAACGGGGCCGGCGGACGGAGGACGACGATCGATGAATCCGATGAAGATGCTCGACGACGTGCGCACCATCAAGCAGCTGCTGACCGACGCCGAGCGCATCGCCCGCGAGATCGGGGAGGAGGATCCGGCAGCGGAGCACCTGCTGCTCGCCGCGATC
>DASVEH010000051.1:0-14622 GCA_036380655.1 Candidatus Limnocylindria bacterium
AGAAGGGCCGCAACGCGTTCAGCGACCCCAAGGATCCGTACGGGCTGTCGGACATCGCGCGCAGCTACATCGCGGGGGTGCTCGAGCACGCGCGCGGCATGATCGCCGTCCTGGCGCCGCTGGTGAACTCGTACAAGCGACTCGTGCCCGGCTACGAGGCGCCGGTCTACATCGGCTGGGCACGCATCAACCGATCGGCCCTGATCCGCATCCCGCAGAGCAGCAAGGGCCAGTTCAACTCGGTCCGGATCGAGCTCCGCTGCCCCGACCCCTCGTCCAACCCCTACCTGGCCTTCGCCGCCATGCTGGCCGCCGGCCTGGACGGCGTGGAGCGCAAGCTCACCCCGCCCGATCCGGTCGAGGAGAACCTGTACCACTTCGACGCCGCAAAGCTCGAGTCGCGCAAGATCAAGCAGCTGCCCGGCACACTGCGGGAGGCGATCGACGAGCTCTCGAAGGACCGCGTCATCGCCGAGGCCCTCGGGGACCACATCTTCGAGCGCTTCGTCGAGGCGAAGACCGAGGAGTGGGACGAGTACCGCAAGCAGGTCAGCGCCTGGGAGGTCGACCGCTACCTCGAGGCGTTCTAGGGGGCGGTCTCGGGAGCGGCCTGCGAACGTCAGGTGGCTAGCGTGGGTTCGTGCCATCGTGCGATCGTGCTGCACGGGCCCACGCCAACAGTTTGACAGCGCGACGGGCGCCTTGCCGGCGACGGCGCTCCGCTCCGGGGCACCCGGTAGAATCACGCACGATCCGCACGCCGACTCCGGAGGAGCCTTCCCTGACCGATCCGCGCCCCCGGCTGCTCCTGCTCTCGATGTATCCCCTCGACCAGGGGACGTGGGGACCCATCTCGCGGATCGGCCACCTTCGCGACGAGCTCCGCACGCTGGTCGAACTTGACCTGGTCGCCGGCCACCGCGGCCCGCGCCGCGGGAAGCTCATTCGCTACGCCCTCTCGGGTCGCCTGCGCGGGCTCGATGGCATCTACGTCGAGAACAGCTCGACGCTGCCATCGGAGACCGATCTCGCCTTCCTGGCGCTGGCCCGTGCGCTCGGGATCCCGGTGCTGACCTACGTCCGCGACGCCCAGTACCTTTTCGACGAGTACTACGCCGCCTCGTCGCCCAAACGCCGGCTGGCGCGCCGGCTCTTCCTGCCCGCCATCTCCCTGGTCCGCGCGGTCTCGTCTCGGGTCGCCTACCCGTCGCGCGGCCTGGCCGCCGCGGTCCGTGACCGGGCGCCCGACCCGCTCCTGCTGCCGCCCGGCAGCCCGGCGCCGGTCGACGTGCCACGCGACCCCGGCGCGCGCAGCCTGCTCTTCGTCGGCGGCATGCGGTACCCGGCCCACGGGCTCGACCTGCTCGTCGGATCGGTGGAACGCGCCCGGGCGGCCGGCCACGACCTCGACGTCATCTGCGTCTCGCGCCCCGGTGAGGAGCCGCCCGAACCGAGACCTGACTGGCTGCGTGTCGAGCGCGGCTCCGGCGCGGGGATCCACGCTCTGCTGCCCGAGGTGCTGGCCACCATCCAGCCACGGCTTCGCAGCCCGTACAACGACCTGGCCGTGCCGATCAAGGTGATGGAGTACCTCAGCTACGGCAGGCCGATGCTGGTGACCGATGCCACCGAGCAGGCGCGCATCGTCCGCGATGCGGAGTGCGGCATCGTGGTGGCCGATACGGTCGAGGCCATGTCGGACGGCCTTGCGCAGCTGGCGAACGCCGCGCCCGAGCAGCTCGATCGCTGGTCGGCCAACGCCGCGGCCGCGGCCGAGCGATCGTCGTGGGCGGTTCGCGCGCGCGAGATCCGCTCGCTGCTGGTGGGAGAGCGAACGTGATCGTGGTCCTGACCCGCATCTGGCCCACCCGGGGGCGGCCGAGCCTCGGCAGCTTCGTCCGTGACCGGACGAAGGGCGTTCCCGACCTGCGTGTCGTGAAGCCCCGCTCGGACCGTGCGCCGTGGCCGCTGCTCTACGCCCTCCTCTTCCTCGAGGCGCTCCGCGTGCCCGGCCCGATCCGTGGGGTCGAGGCGCACATGGTGGCGCCGACCGGCCTCGTCGGGCTGGCGGTGGCGCGGCTGCGCCGGGTCCCGCTCGTCGTGTACGCCCACGGCCGCGACGTGCGGGACTGGCGGCGAAAGGCGGCACCGGTCCGCTGGCTGAGTCGCCTGGTGGTGCGCAGCGCCCAGCGGGTGGTGACCAACTCCGAGGACACCGCGGCGCACGTGCGGGAGATGGGCGGCGAGCCGGTCCTGGCGCCGCCCGGCGTCGATCTCGCGCGGTTCACCGTCACGCCGCGGCCCGCCGAGCGCCGGGTGCTCTACCTGGGCGGTCGCAATCGGCGGAAGGGCTACGAGGTCGCCGCGCAGCTCGCCGACACGCTCGTCGGACCGTGGCTGCGCGACGTGGAGCCGGCCGAGGTGCCCGATCTGATCGCCGCGCACGACGTGGTGCTGATGCCGTCGGTCGCCGAGCCCTTCGGCCTGGTCGCAGTGGAGGCGATCGCCGCCGGCCGATGGGTGGTCGCCAGCGACGTCGGCGGGTTGCGCGACATCGTCATCGACGGAGTGAACGGGACCCTCGTGCGTGATGGAGACTTCGCGGGCGCGCTGGCCGGCGTGCCCGACTACGACCCCGAGACGGTGGCGGCGACCGCGGAACGCTTCAGCCTCGAGCGCTGGCAGGCAGCCATGGCACGGATCTGGTCCGAGGTGCTCGCGGAGACCTAGATCTCGTCGAGCACCTCGACCAGCCGGGCGGTGAGCGTGCGGCGCTCGTACCGGCCGTCGGGATCGGCGCTGCGAGCCGGACGCGGCGCATCCACGATCGCCGCGATGCCGTCCGCCACCCCGTCGGGGGTCGGATCGGCCGCGACCCCCCAGTCCAGCCCGGAGAGGATCTCGCGAACCTCGCCGGGCGGCGTGACCGCCAGCACCGGCAGATCGAGGCCGATGTACTCGTACAGCTTGCCGGTCGCCACCGCGTCGCGGTGCTCTCCGCCGGCGATGAGCACCAGGCCCGCATCCGCGCGCCGCTCGAGCGCGATCGCCTCCGGCCGCGGTCGGTGCCCGAGATGGCGGACCACCGGGTCGAGGGGAGGGAGCCGCCGCGCCGCCGTCGCCAGGTTGGCCTCGCTGAACCATCCGACGAACTCCACCCGCAGCCGCTCCCGCAGCTCCGGCCGCCGGCGCAGGGCGACCTCGACCCCATCGAGGAACAGGTCGAGCTCGCGCTCGCCGTAGACGCTGCCCGCGTAGATGAGCCGGAAGACCTCATCGGCTTCGCCTTCGGGGGCCGACCCGACGGTCAGCTCGGATCGGTCGTACCCGTTGGGGACGTGGACGAGGCGATGGGCCTGGTCGGGATAGCGCTCGGCATACGCGTCGCGAATCCGGCCGGTCGACAGGATGACCCGGTCTGCACGCTGGACGATCCAGCGCTCGAGCCGTCGCTGGAGCGCGCGGTGTGGCGCAGGCAGCCGCTTCGCGAAGGCGTTGCCGATCCACGGATCGCGGAAGTCGGCGATCCACGGACGGTCGAGCCGGCCGGCAAGGATCCCGGCCGCGAGGTGCCCGCTGATCGGCGGCGACGAGCTGTAGATGGCGTCCACAGACCCGGAGCGATGCGCCCGGCGTCCGGCGCGGACGGCCCCGGGCAGCCAGAGCAGCTGCTCGTCGGGGAAGAACGCCAATGGGATGGCGGCGGCCCAGGCCGCGTTCGCCAGCCCGCGGAGCCCTCCACCGCCACCCGCGCCCGAAGCCGGAGCCGCGACGGAGGCGGTCCGCCCGCCGCGCCCGAGCAGCGATGCCAGGCCGCGACGAAGGTGTGCGGGCTCGACGCTCCCGGCCCGATGCACCTCGGTCCCGGCCGGGATGCGTGCGACGCTCGCCGGATCGACGATGCGGTAGCCCGAGTTGGCCGCGGTCACCACGACCGGCTGCCAGCCGAAGTCCGGGAGGTGCTCGACGTGCTTGAGGGTGCGCTCGATGCCGATGCCTCCCACCGGCGGGAAGAAGTAGGCGACGACGAGCAGGCGGCGCATCGGTCAGGCGGCCCTGCGACTGCCGACGCGGCGGGCCAGTGCGCGCAGGCCGTCGGTCAGGCGGCCGACCTCCGCGCCGGTGGGGATGACGTACTGCAGCGGACGATGGCCGGAGAGGCGTGATGCGATGACGAGCAGGATCACGGCATGGCTGGCGTACGAGATGAGGCTCGCCAGGGCGGCGCCGACGATGCCGAGGATGGGGATCAGCGCCACGTTGGCCACCAGGTTGATGACCAGGTTGGCGATCGACGCGCGGGCCACCGACAGCGGCAGCCCCAGGCCGCCGACATAGCCGGCCAGCACCTTCGAGAGGGAGAGCGCCATGATCCCCGGCATGATGACGAGGAATGGCGCAAGGCTGCCGGCGTAGGCGGGCAGCACGAACGTGGCAACCACCCACGCCAGCGGGATGAGCGCCGCGATGCAGAGCGCGGTGACGAGCATCGTGAAGCGGCTGACCTGCGGCGCCAGGGCATCGGCGTCGCGGCGCTCCATGCCCGCGACACGCGGGTAGAAGACGGTGCTCACCGAGTCGGGGACCATGAAAGCCAGCTCCGCCAGGCTGACCGCGAAGGTGTAGAGGCCGATGGCGGTCGCGTCGCCGAGCATCGCGCTCAGGACCAGGATGTCGGCGCGGTAGCTGAAGAAGCCGGTGACGCTGGCGGGATAGATGCGGATGCCGTAGCCGACGATACCGGACAGGTGGATCGGCGGCTGCTCCTCCGGCTCGGAGGCGACGGCCCGCCCCAGCTCCACGGCGGTGGCGATGGACGCCAAGATCGCCGCCGTGATGTACGAGAAGAGGGCGCCGGCCACGCCGAGCCCGAGCAGGCCCACGAGGACCACCACGCCCGCCAGCATGAGGACCGACTGGGCGACGACGATCAGGTTGTAGGTGCGCAGGCGCTGGCGGCCGATGAGGGTCGACCCGGCGAACGAGGTCCCGAGCTGGAAGGGGAGCGACAGCAGGGACACGAGCAGCAGGTCGCCGGGCGCGGCCTGGAGCAGCGTGTCGCTCAGCCAGGGAAGCGCCAGGACGGTTCCGCCAACGAGCAGTACCGAGAGGCCGGCGGTGAGGATGAGGCCGAGCTGCTGCAGCTGGCGGATCGAGCGGCCGCGCCCCGCGAAGAAGCTCATCGCCGACGGCAGGCCGAACTGGCCGAGCGCCATGAGCATGCCGGGCACCAGCGTCAGCAGCGCGTACTGGCCGCGCCCCTCGGGGAGGAGGATGCCGGCGAGCAGGAACGAGGTGGCGAAGCCGAGCCCGAAGCGGGCCACGCGAGTGGCGAACACGCCGGCGACGCGGCGGGCGAAGGGGGTGGCGACGCTCATCGACCCGCCGCCAGGCGGCGGTAGAGGCCTTCCATGGTCGCCATGTTGGTGTCGTAGTCGGCCGTCTCGCGCACGAAGGACCGAAGCCGCTCCCCCAGGCGCGACCGCTCCGCGCCGTCCAGGCGCAGGCCCCGGTCGATGGCCGCCGCGGTGGCACGCGCATCCCCGACCGGAACGATGAGCTCCGACGCCACCGGGTCGATCGGCCCGAGCACCGGCGTCACCGCCGGCAGGTCGCTGGCCACGACGGGTGCGCCGCAGGCCATCGCCTCCAGCATGGTGACCGAGAAGCTGTCGGTCTCCGGGACCGAGACCACGACATCGGCGAGGCGGAATAGGGCAGGCAGCCGTTCGTGCGGGACGTCGTCCAGGATCCGGAGTCGGTCCGCGATGCCGCCGGCCTCGGCTCGCGCGCGAATTGCCCCGTGGTAGTCGGCATCGGCTCCCCGGGCGCTCATGACCAGCAGCGGCCGGCGTTCCGGGGTCGAGATGGCGGCAACCGCGTCGACCACCACCTCCTGCCGGTAGAGCGCGCGGATCGAGCGTGGCGAGACGACGATCGGCGCGCCATCGGCGCCGATCTGGCGGGCGAGATCCTCGTCGGCCGGTCCCGGCGAGAATTGGTCGGTATCCACGCCGTGGCTGATCATGGTGGTCCGCTTCGCCGATGCGCCGGCCCGGATGGCTGCCCGGCGCATGCCCTCGGACGAGACGGTGACCAGGTCGGCCGAGCCCAGGGCGAACCGGTTCCAGGCCCGCGTGCGAACGGCGCGACCCGGGGCGCGCAGGATGTCGGACCCCCAGGGCGAGACGACGAGCGGATGGAAGCCGGAGAGCGCCGCCTGCCAGCCGAAGCGGCGGACGAAGTGCGCGTGGAGGACCTGCGCGTCTGCGCGCGCGAGGATGCGTCGCAGGTCGCCGCGGGCGGCGAGGTGGGAGACGAGCGGCAGACGTCGCCGATGCGCCCGGTAGCGCTCCACCACCACGCCGTCGGCCAGGCCCGGCTCGATATCGGTCGCGAACGGGTCGATGAGGCGCACGTCGTGGCCTGCCTGGGCGAACCACGCGATCCAACGGCGCGTGTGCACGCTGTTCGGATCGCCGAGAAAGGCGAGCCGCAGTGGGGCGTCGTCGGTCATCGGGCGCGCGTGCGGTGCGCGCTCAGCGCCAGGTGCCCGGCGAGGTTTCGCTCGGGACGGTGCCGGCGCTCATGGCGGCGTCGATGATGCGCCAGGCGTCCTCGACGCCGAGCCAGCCGCGCACGTCGGTCGGGCGCTTCTCGAGCGTCTTGTAGGTCTTGAAGAAGTTCTCGATCTCGAGCAGCCGATGCGGGGAGAGATCCTGGAGCTTGTCCATTGCGTCCCAGCGGGGATCGTCGGACGCGACCGCCAGGATCTTGAAGTCGTGGCCCTTCTCGTCGGCCATGTCGAGCACGCCGACCGGACGGGCGCGCACGACGCAGCCGGGAAACGTCGGTTCGGCGATGAGGACGAGGACGTCGAGCGGGTCGCCGTCATCGGCCATGCTGCCCTCGATGAACCCGTAGTCGCAGGGATAGTGGACGCTCGAATAGAGCGTTCGGTCGAGCACGAACCGATGACGGACGTGGTCGTACTCGTACTTGTTGCGGCTGCCGGACGGGATCTCGACGGTCACCTCGACCGGAGGCCTCACTATCGGCTGCTCCATGAGCGCCAGTATGCCGCATCGGTCGCAACATTCCGCCCGATCGCGGCGTCTGGCTATACTCGCAGCCCCGACTCGATATCCCACCGGAGCTACCCTCATTCGCACGTCCGTGGTGCGCCCGTCCGACCCCCGGTCAGCGGCGGCGGCGCTGCTGTCATTCGTCTTTCCGGGCGTCGGCCAGGCCTACAACGGGCAATGGGCCCTCGCCTCGCTGCTCGCAGTCCCGGTGCTGCTCCTCCTCGTGCTCGGCATCCTGGTCTGGGTGGCGAGCGGGTCGGGCGTCATCAGCCGCCTGCTCGATCCCCGCGTGCTGGTGGCCCTCATCGTCCTCGACGTCGCGCTCCTCGGCTGGCGGCTGGTCGCCATCCTCCAGGCCCACGCCGAGCGCTCGCGGCTGACCTTCCGCGGCTGGCCGACCTGGGTCACCGGCGGCCTCGTGGTCGCGACGCTGCTCATGCACGCGCTGCCCGCCTACTACGCGGCCAAGGCGATCGACACGCTCGGCAGCGTCGCGCTCGAGGGTGGTGGCGGCCTGGGCGGCCGGCAGGAGGGCGGCCTCGACGTTGCCGCACCGTCGATCCAGCCGGAGGTCGAACTGGGTGAGCGGGTGACGGTGCTGCTCGCCGGCGTCGACTTCGCGCCGGGGCGCGCGCATCACCTGACCGACACGATGCTGGTGGCAACCCTGGATCCCGAGACCGGCGAGGGGGCCATGATCTCGGTCCCGCGCGACCTGTACGGGGTGCCGCTCAGCGACGGCCGCGTCTATAACGCCAAGCTGAACTCGCTGATGGCCACCGCCAGCGCCGATCCGGCGGGGTATCCGGAGGGCGGCCCGGCAACGCTGAAGGGGGCGATCGGTGAGCTCCTCGGGACGGACATCCACTACTTCGCCGCGATCGACATCGAGGGCATGCGCCAGGTCATCGATACCATCGGCGGCGTCGAGGTCACCGTCGAGCGCACCATCAACGACCCCCAGTATTCGGACACGCTCACGGGCCAGCGAGGGTTCTACCTGGAAGCGGGCGAGCGTCATCTCGATGGCTACACCGCCCTCGGCTACGCGCGCTCGCGGATGAGCGCCGGCGAGAGCGACTTCACGCGGGCCGAGCGCCAGCAGGTCCTGCTCACGGCCATCGCCGAGAAGCTCACGGCCGGGAACCTGCTCGTCACCCTGCCCGGACTGCTCGACGCCGTGCGCGACAACGTCGCCACCGACATCCCCGGAGACCGCCTGCCGGACCTGGCCGAGGCGATCCAGGACGCGGACCTCGGTGACCTCGAGCAGGTGGTGCTGACGCCGCCCGAGTACGTCATCCCCGAGTCGAACAGCGTCGCCGGCTACATCCTCCATCCGGTCATGGAGGCCATCGACGCCCTGTCCGAGCGCATCTTCGACAGCGGGCCCGACGACGGCGCGATCGATGCCGGTCCGTCAGTCTCGCCGTCTCCCTGATGCGCCGCGAGGATCGCTGGGGTCTACCAGCCGATGCCGAGATAGCGGTCGCCGAGCTCGGCTGACCCGAACGGGAGGCCGATGAGGTCGACCAGCGCCTGGTCCGGCCGCAGGCGCGCGTCCAGCCGGTCCAGCTCCGGCCAGGACTTGGTCACGACCACCACGTCGCTCGCCGCGAGCGTCGCATCGAGCGACTCACTCAGCAGCTGGCCGAGGTGCGGAAGATGCTGGTCGATGAAGGCCCGGTTCGCGCCACGGATGCGCTCGGGGTGGATGTCCTCGTCGTAGATCGAGAGCTCATATCCCTTGCCGAGCAGCCGCTCGGCCATGGCGACTGCCGGAGATTCGCGCAGATCATCGGTCGAGCTCTTGAAGCTGAGGCCGAGCATTCCCACCCTGCGCCGGCCCGTCGCCTCCACCAGCTGCAGCCCGCGGTCGAAGTGGGCGGCGTTGCTCGTCAGCGCGGCGGCGAGGAGCGGCAGATCCACGTCCGTCTTCCGTGCACGATCCGTGATGGCCCTCAGGTCCTTCGGCAGGCAGGAGCCGCCGAATGCGTAGCCGGGCCGCAGGTAGGCCGTCGAGATGTTGAGCCGATCGTCGGCCATCATGACCTTCATGACCTCGCGCCCGTCGACGCCGTTGCTGCGCGCGAAGCTCGAGATCTCGTTGGCGAACGCGATCTTGACCGCGTGGAACGCATTGTCGGTGTACTTGATCATCTCCGAGGTCCGGACGGGTACGACGTGGATGGGGGCGTCCACGCCGGCATAGACGTCCCGCAGCATCCGGGCGCTCCGGTCGTCATCGGCGCCGATCACGGTGCGGCTGGCTTCGAAAAAGTCCCTGATGCTCGACGACTCGCGCAGGAACTCCGGGTTGGTGGCGAGGCCGAAGTCGACGCCCGCCCGCAGGCCGGAGGCGGTCTCGAGGCGAGGCCGGACCTCGGACTCGGTCGTGCCCGGAAGGACGGTGCTGCGCACGACCACCGTGCGGTAGTGCCCGTCGTGCGGCAGCGCAGCGCCGATCTCCTCCGCGACGCGGTGCACGGCCGTGAGGTCGAGTGCGCCGGAGCTGGCGCTCGGCGTCCCCACCGCGATCATGATCACGTCGGCCCGTTTGACCGCCTCCCGCATGCCGCCGGTCGCAAGGCGCCCGGAGGCCACCCCTTCGGCCAGCAGCTCGTCGAGCCCTGGCTCGCTGATCGGAGAGCGACCGGCGGCGATGGCGGCGACCTTGTGCGGATCGCTGTCGACGCCGACGACGGTTCGTCCCAGGCTGGCGAGGCAGGCTGCCGTGACGGCCCCCACGTAGCCGAGCCCGACGATGGCAACGTTCAAGCGGTGTGTCCTCTTCGTGCGGTGGCCACCATGCCGTCGATGTGGCCGGGCCGGGATGCGGATGATACCGCTCCGTGAGGGGGCGGAGGCTGCTCGGGCGATCCCGGCCAGTGCTCAGCGACGAGCGTTGGCAGCCATCTCGTAGGCGGCCAGCAGCGCGCTGGCGCTGACCTCCCAGCTGAGCGGGCCACGAATCCGCTCGAGACCGATCTGCGCCATTCGGGCGCGCCGGTCGGGATCGTCGATGAGCTCCAGCACGAGGTCGGCCAGCATCGACGTGTCGTTCGGCGGCGCGTATGCCGCTGCCTCCCCGGCCGAGACGCGCGTCTCCTCCAGGTCGAAGGCGACCAGCGGCGTGCCCGTGGCCATGTACTCGAGCGTCTTGTTCATGGTGCAGTACTCGTTGAAGTCGTTGGCCGGATCGGGGCTGACCGCGACGTCGGCGGTGGAGAGCACGGTACGGACGACCTCGTCCGGCACGCGTCCGGTGAATTCCACGTCGTCGGCGAGCCCGAGCTCTCGCACGCGGCTCCGCAGTCCCTCCAGCATGCCGCCGCCGCCCATGGCGATGAACCGAACCGCTCCCGGACGCTTTGCGGCGATACGGGCCGCGGCCTCCACGAAGAGGTCCACGCCATCCTGCGGGCCCATCGTGCCGAGGTAGACCACGAGATGCGGCCGGCCCCGACGCAGAGACGGATCGGGCTCGACCGGGTGAATCCGACGCGGGTCCGGCGAGCTTCGAACCACGAAGACGCGGTCCGGGTCGACGCCTCCCCGCTCGAGCGCGAACCGCCGATACGTCTCGTTCGTGGAGATCACGACATCCGCCGTCCGATAGGTCGCGCGCTCGCACCACCTCAGCACCCGATGGACCAGGCCCCCCTTCGCGCCTCCCTGCGCGACGTACACCTCCGGAGCCAGGTCGTGCTGGTCATAGATGAACGCGCTCCCGAGTCGCTGGAACAGCCAGCCGATCGGGAACAGGAAGTCGGGCGGGTTGCAGGCGTGCACGACATGGAGTCGGCGCCCACGCCAGGCCAGCAGCGACAGGATGAGCGTCGCCGGGATTGCGACGGCGTACTCGACCAGGTGATTGACGAATCCGGCTGCGGTGGTCGGCAGGGGATACCGAAACACCTCGATGCCGTCGATTCGCTCGTGCCAGCGCGTCGCACCCTCCCCCTTCGGCGAGACCACCGTCACGCGCCAGTCCGCGTCGCGCAGCGTCTTCGCCTCGGTCCACACTCGGCGGTCGAAGGGGACCGGCAGGTCCTCGACCAGGATGAGCGCTCTACGTGTCATGGCAGGTGTCGCACGACGTCATCAGGCCATCAGGCTCGGCGTCCTTCTCTCCAGGGCCGACGGTCCGGTGGCGTCGCAGGCGTCAATGGGACTCGCCTCCGTGAATCTGCGTCGGTTGGGCGAGGATACCGGACCGA
Source organism: Candidatus Limnocylindria bacterium (assembly GCA_036380655.1). Taxonomy (GTDB): domain Bacteria; phylum Chloroflexota; class Limnocylindria; order QHBO01; family QHBO01; genus JACDBZ01. The sequence goes on from DASVEH010000051.1 coordinate 11,306, forward strand.
CCACCCCGATGGCGTGCGACACCATCGGTGCGGCAAGATGCAGGGCCGCCTCGACTTCCCTTACACTCACGCCCCGCCCGCCGGCGCGGTCCGAGCGCCGTTCCCAGATGACCCAAACCAGCCGCACGTCTCGATTGCATTGGGGTTCGGTGACACGCCCAAACTTCTTCATCGTCGGCGCGCCCCGATGCGGGACGACAGCCCTGTACGAGTATCTCCAGCAGCACCCTGACGTCTTCATGCCGTTCCGGAAGGAACCCCACTACTTCGGGGAGGACCTTCCTCAGAGGCCGCCGTACCTGGACGAGGCAGCCTACCTTCGGCTCTTCGAGCAGGCAGGTGACACGCAGCGGATCGGCGAGGCCACGGTCTGGTACCTCTATAGCCAGTCGGCGGCCGAGCAGATACGGGCGTTCAGCCCCGACGCCCGCATCATCATCATGCTGCGACGCCCCGTCGAGATGATGTACTCGCTGCACGGCCTGTTCCTGTTCACCACCTGGGAGGACATTCCCGACTTCAGTGCGGCTCTCGATGCGGAGACCGACCGGCGCGCCGGTCGTCGCCTTCCGGCGAACACGTGGTGGCCGAAGGCGCTCCAGTATCGGTGGCTGGCGGACTACGCCCCGCACGTGACGCGCTACCTCGACCTGTTCGGCCCGCGAAGGGTGAAGATCATCATCTACGATGACTTTCGTGCTGACACGGCGGGGATCGTCCGGGACACGCTCGACTTCCTCGGGCTCGATCCATCGTTCGTCCCTCGTCTCGGGGTCGTCAACCGGGCTCGCGTCGCCCGAAGCAGGCGACTGCAGTCGGTGCTCTACTCCCACCGATTCCTCGACATGCTCGGGCGGCTCCCGCCCCGAGGATTCCATCTCGCCTGGCGTGCTCTGATGCGGGCAAACATTCGATACCAGGCTCGGCCGCCCCTGGATCCGCAGCTCGACGCGTCCATCAGCGCGGACCTGGAGCCTGCGGTCGTTCGGCTCGAGGCGGTGCTGGATCGCGCGCTTCCGGCCTGGCACGCTCCCTCGCGGCCGGGCCCATGAGCCGCATGCCCGACTTCTTCATCGTCGGTGCGCCGAAGTGCGGCACCACCGCGCTGTACGGATACCTCCGCCAGCACCCCGACATCTTCATGCCGTTCCACAAGGAGCCGCTCTTCTTCGGGTCGGACCTCACCGGCCGATACGGGCGCATGACGGAAGCTGACTATCTCGCGCTGTTTCGCGCCGCGCGGCCGGACCAGAAGGTGGGCGAGGCGTCGGCCTGGTACCTGTACTCCCGGACGGCGGCGGCGGAGATCAAGGAGGCAGCGCCCGACGCCCGCATCATCGTGATGCTGCGGAATCCGGTCGACGTCATGCATGCGCAGCACAGCCAGCTCCTCTTCAGCGAGCAGGAGGACATCGCGAGCTTCGAGGAAGCCCTCGAAGCGGAGGAGGAGCGAGTCGGCGGCCGTCGGCTGCCTGCGGGGCCGATTCGGGTCGAGAATCTCTTCTACCGACGGATGGTTCGCTTCTCGGAGCAGCTCGGTCGGTACATCGACGTGTTCGGCCGTGATCGCGTGCACGTGATCATCCACGACGACATGCGGCGCGATACCGCGGCCGAGTATCGCCGCACGCTGGCCTTCCTCGGCGTGCCCGACTTCGTGCCCGACTTCACGCCGCTCAACGAGAACAAGCGCGTCCGGCGGCGGTGGCTTCAGCGCCTGATCTGGGACCCGCCCCTCCTCAGGCGGCTCATTCCCGTCCTGCGGCGGTATCCCGCCGTCCATGCGGCGCGGGCTCGCCTCCTGCAGATGAACAGTCGGCCGGTGCAGCGTCAGCCGCTCGAGCCGTCCCTGCGGCGCCGCCTCGAGCGTGAGATGGCGCCCGAGGTGGCCAGGCTGGAGGCCATGCTCCGTCGCGACCTGCGCTCATGGGTCGGGTCGACCGAGCAGTCCCCGGCATGATGCCTACCTTTCGCCGAGGCCTCGGTCGGTGCTGAGCGACCTGCCGGCCGCGATCCTCGTCGGGATCGCCCTCGTTCTGGGGAGTGGGGCGTTCGTCGGGGCTCGGGCGCTGGGGGAGCGATTGTCGTGGGTGCCCGCCGGGGGCATCATCCTCATCGCGCTCACCCCGCTCGTGCCGCGCGTCCAGATCGGTCTCGGGTTCTCGCTCGACGATGTCCTCCCCATCGTGGGCTTGGCGATGCTCATCCCGGCGGCCAGGTTTCCCGCGCCGTCGATGGAGGCGCTCCGTTCACGCCCGGTCATCGGGGCGATCGCGATCGGGCTCGCGTGCCTCGTCGTCGCCGGCCTCCTGTCGGCACTCCTGAACGGGGACGAGCCCACCCGTTTCGTGCGGTTCCTGGCACGGAGCAGCGGGCGGTTCCTGTTCCTTGCCGCGATCGCGATCGTGCTGGCGCGCGTTATCAGCCAGCGCCCGGGTGCCAGCACGCTGGCGGCAAGGGCGCTTGCGGTCATGGGAACGGTGGAAGCCGTCTTCGGCCTTGTGGCCTTCGTGCTGCCATTGCCGGACTCCATCGGCCTTGCCCGGACTCGACCGAAGTCGGTTCTGTTCGAGGAGGTTCCCGGCAGGATTTCCGGCACGCTCGGTCTCTCACCGAACTTCACCGGCGCCGTGCTGATGGTCACGGCCATCATTACGATCGCCCTAGCCGTCCGGGCGTCGGGACGGACCGCCCGCATCGGGTTGGTGGTGGCGGCACTGGTCCAGCTGATCGCGCTCGCGCTCACCTTCTCGCGGGCCCCGTTGGCGCTCGGCGTCGCGGGCATCGTGGCGCTCCTCGTCCTCACCAGCCGGCCTGTCCTGCTGGCGCCCATCGCGGGCGTGATCGGCGTCGTCGCGCTCTTCACGCCGCTGCTCGCCCGGTTCGTCTCCGACGTGACGGATCGGTTGGCGCTCTGGTATTCGGCCACCCTGATGATGCTCGACCACCCGCTGGGCGGGGTCGGTCCTGGCCAGATGGTGAACGTGATGCGCGAGATCCCGGAGCGCTACATGGAGACTCCGGTCGGTCGGGCCGTCAGCAACGCCCACAACACCATCCTCCTCGCCGGCGCGGAGCTCGGGGTCCTTGCGGCCATCGGGGCGCTCATCGTCAACGCCGGACTGCTGGTCGTGGGCCTCGCGGTCATTCGCAACGCGCGCGGTCGCGCCGATATCACGTCGACCCTTCGGATCGGCGGCGCCGTGGCGCTCATCTGTCTCCTGGTGCAGGGGATGGTGAACAACCTGTTCACCGTCGGCGTGACGAGCGTGATGGTGGCCTTCGTCGTCGGCGCCTTCGTCCTGGCCGCGCCGCCC
>DASVEH010000052.1:0-2463 GCA_036380655.1 Candidatus Limnocylindria bacterium
GTCGCGTCGGCCGAGCCCCACGGCGCGACGCGCTGGCGCTTCTGACGGGCGCGAGGACGGGGCCGACGTATCGTCGCCAGCATCGCTACGCTGGGGGCAGCCGATAGCCTCTTTGCGCACGACGAACCTCGATCCGTCGAGCTGAAGGGCATCTCGGGACCGATGGAGGTTGCCGCCATCCGCGCAATGAGCCGGCTAAAGGTGCGCTGGCAACAGGTTGAGCCTCCTTTAGTTTCGCGCTCGGATTTACGCCTCATTGCCTCAGGATCACATGCGACAGATGGCCGATGGCCGCAACCTCCCCTCCCCGGAGGATGAATCCCAGATCGCGGCCGAACGAAGCGCCGCGCACACAGGAACAGACAAGCAATGAATCTTCCACTGCGATCCATCCTCGCCATCTCGATCCTCACGATCGTCCTGGCGGCGTGCAGCGCCACCACCGGCACCCCGACCCCGGAGGCACCGTCGCCGAGCCAGCCGGCCACCCCGTCGGTCGAGCCGTCGGTCGAGCCCTCGGTCGAGCCGTCAGCCCCCGCCGATGACGGCCGCGAAGTCGCCGGCACGATCACCGTCTTCCCGGGCACCTTCTCCGGGCCGGGCGGCACGATCCAGGAGGCGCTCGATGCGGGCCCGAGCGGCGACTTGCCGACCCTCGTCAATGGCGTCCTCTTCCGTGACACCGATGGCACCGTCTACCTGGCGAGCTCCGTGAGCGACACCGCGGCGCCGACCTTCGACGGACCGATGCTCGAGGTTCTCGAGATTGAGAACGACGGGCCCAGCTGGGACATGGCGAACGCCGAGATGCTCGGTCTCGAGGAGGCCAACGGCATCGTCTTCAAGCAGGACGCGCAGATCCTGGGAATCCTCGAGCTGCCGTAGCCTCGACCCCTCACTGCGAACGGCCGCCGGTCATACCGGCGGCCGTTTTTGCGCTCGCCGGCGCGACGAACCAGTCGTCCATTGACGACACGAGATCCGGGGGCCCGTACGCCGACACGGATCGGTCGTCGATGGCGTCCGACCAGGCCCGTTGCCCGCGGGCGATCGGCAGGAGGTCGTCCGCTCCGGCCTCGACGTAGACATAGCGCTCGTCGCCGAGCATCGGGTCCTCCAGGCACAGGTTCGCCTCCACGTCGCGCGCGAGCAGGAGCCACGTGCGATCGGGTCGCGACTCCCTGATGTCGAGCTCGATCGCAACCTGCCGCGTGGGAGCAGCGGCCGGATCGACGCGGTGCCGCAGCCACCACAGGATGACCGATGGATCGCGCGTCGCCATGGCCGGGTCCTCCGGGACCCACTGCTCGGCCCAGCCCCACAGCGACATGAGAGTCGGCACCAGCTGCTCCCCGGCCGGTGTGAGGCAGTACGGCGCGGACCGACCGGGGACCGATGGATCACGTGCCAGCAGCCCAATCTCCTCGAGCTTGCGGAGCTTGGCGGTCAGCACCGATCGGGAGACGCGGCCGGGCAGTCCGGTCGCCAGGGTGTTGAAGCCCTGCGGCCCGAACTGCGCCAGCTCGCGCACGATGAGCAGGCTCCATCGGTCCCCAAGGTGCTCGACCGCCTTCGTGAAGGCGCAGTAGTCGGTCTTTGCGCTCGAGCCCATGTCGGGATTGTCCCACCGCCGGCAAAAGCCGGACCAGTTCTCGAACCGAACTTCACGTCAACGGCACTGGGGACGAGCATCGGGCGCAGCAGACACGCAGCATCGGGGTTACCACCATGGATCGCGCCTACGAGACCGTCGTCATCGGCGGCGGACAGACCGGCCTCGCGGCCGCTTATCACCTAGCTCGGCGGGGTGTCGACTTCGTCGTGCTGGAGGCCAGCGATCGCATCGGCGACCTCTGGCGCTCCCGGTGGGACTCGCTGCGCCTGTACAGCCCGGCGAAGTACGACACGCTGCCGGGTATGTCGTTCGATGGGCCCGGCCATCGGTTCCCGAGCGCGCGCGAGATGGGCGACTACCTGGAGTCCTACGCCCAGCGCGGCAAGCTGCCGATCCGGACCGGCGTGAAGGCGACGCGGGTGCGCGCCGAGGGAGGCGGCTACGCGGTCGAGACCAGCGAGGGCACGATCGCCGCAAGGCAGGTCATCGTCGCCACCGGCCCCTTCCAGCACCCATACGTGCCCGAGGTGGCGCGCGAGCTGGACCGGGGCATCCGCCAGATCCACTCGGTCGACTACCACCGGCCCGACCAGCTGGCGGATGGCGCCGTTCTCGTGGTGGGCCTCAGCCATTCCGGGGCCGACATCGCGCACGAGGCCGCTCGCGCCGGCCACCGCACGATCGTGGCGGGCACAGCCCACGGACAGCTACCGTTCTCGGTGGACAGCCGGCGCGCGCGCCTCGTGATGCCGATCCTGCGGTTCATCGCCCTCAACCTGCTGACCCTTCACACCCCGATCGGCCGGAAGATGGCGCCCCAGGTCCGGCTCGGCGGCGGCCCGCTCCTG
>DASVEH010000053.1:0-3505 GCA_036380655.1 Candidatus Limnocylindria bacterium
GTCGACGCGGTCGTGACGCCGAGCTCGTGCAGCTCCGGCGCACGGTCGGCGGTCCGGTTCCATGCCGCGACCGGGAAACCGGCACGTGCCAGGTTGGCGGCCATCGCGGCCCCCATCGTCCCGAGACCGAGGAACGCCACGCGCTGCATGTCCGGATGGTACGGGCTGCGTCACGAACGGCGCACTGCGCGACGGCGACGCGAGATGGCGGCGGTGCCCGGATGATGGCGGCGTGCTCCGACTCGCGTTCGCGCTGTTCGCCGTCCAGGCCGGGTTCCATGGCTTCACGGCGTCGCTGCCCGTGGCGCTCTCCCGCGCCGGGGTGTCGGACCCGGAGATCGGGCTCATCGTCGGGGTCGCGGCGCTGGTCCAGGTCCCGGCCGCCTTTCTGGCCGGCGTCATCGTCGATCGCCTGGGCGGGCTGCGGATGCTCACGATCGGCGGGCTCGCCTACCTGGTCGGGTGCGCCATCCTCCTCCTGCCAGGCGTCGAGCCGGGCGGGCCGGCGGGGCCCTTCATCGTGGCCCGGATCTTTCAGGGGATCGGCATCGCGGGGACGCTGCCGGCGGCGCTCTCGCTGGTCCCGCATCTGACCGAGCCCGCGCGGCGCGGCTTCGCCCTCGCGTTCATGGGCAGCGCCCACAACCTGACCCTCGTGGCGATGCCGCCGCTGTCCCTGGCCGTGCTATCGGTGACGTCGCTCCACGGCGTCGCGCTCGTGATGACGGCGGCGGTCCTGGTCGGCCTGGCGCTCGTGTGGGTCCGACCCTTCCGGCTCCGGTCGGGAACGGGCGCGGGCGGTCACGACGAGCGTCCGTTGCGCGAGGCACGCCGGCGCCTGGGCTTCGCCTTCCGGCGGACCTGGGCGCCGATCATCGCGATCGTCATCCTGTTCATCGTGCACTGGGGCGTGATCGTCGCGTATCTGCCCCAGCGCGCCGAAGCGGCGGGCGCCGACATCGGGTTGTTCTTCGCGGCAGACGGCGTGGCGATCCTGCTCAGCCGGGTGCCGTCTGGCTGGCTAGCGGACCGGATGCGCCCCGGCCTCCTGATCCTGGCCGGCCTCGGAGCGACCGCCGGGGCGATCCTGCTCGTCGCGCTGCCGCCGACGACACCGCTGCTCGTCGTCGCGGGGCTGCTCAGCGGCGCGGGTGGCGGGCTGGTGATGACCCCGATGCTCGTGGAGCTCTCACGACGGAGCGGTGACGCGGATCGTGGCAGCGCCTTCTCCCTGTTCTCGGCGGCCCTGGCGGTCGCCCTGGTGATCGGCAGCATCGGGGGCGCGCCACTGGTGGCGACGTTCGGGTTCGAGGTGACGCTGCTCGTCACCCTCGTGGGGATCGCGGGCGCGGCCGCGGTCACGCTCTGGGATCGTGGCCTCTGGGCGCGACCGGGTCGCGGTGGCCGGGGAGACCTCAGCCTTCGGCGGCCAGCGGCAGGCGCGCCTGCCGGGCCGCCCTGAGCGCGAGGGTCAGCAGCGGGACGTCTTCCGGCGTGATCAGGCTGTCGAGATCGAGCGGTTCCGCGACGGGCTCCTTGCCCGGCCGTCCGAGCAGATAGCCCTGGCCCGCCGTGATCCCGAGGCCGCGCACGACGGCCAGCTGCTCGGACGTTTCGACGCCCTCCGCCACCACCGAAGCGTTCCACTGCGCCGCGAGCGCCTGCAGGGCGCGCAGGATCGCGTGCGACGGGTCATGGGCCGCGCCGTCCTGGACGAGCGAGAGGTCGATCTTCACGACGTCGAACTGGATCGCGCTCAGGAGCCGCAGACCCGCGTTGCCGGCCCCGACGTCATCCGCCGCGAGGCGCAGCCCTGCCGACCGCAGCGCCTTGACGTTGCGCCTCAGCTCGTCGAGGTCCTCGACCGTCTCTCGCTCCGTCAGCTCCACGACGATGCGGTTGAGCGCGATCCCGTGCCGACGGAAGATGCCCTTCACGTCACTCGCCCGGAACATCGACGACTCGAGGGTGCGCGGTGAGAGGTTCACGCTGAGATAGACGTCCTCGGGGAGCAGGGCTGCGCCGGCGGCGACGATCTCGAGACAGAGGAGGTCGAGCTCGACCGTCTGGTGGGCCGTCTCGGCCGCCGCGAAGAGCGACCCCGCGTCCCGGAACGGTGCCCCGTCGGTGGGCCGGACGAGGCCCTCGAAACCGACCGGCAGGCCGGTCTCCATCGAGAAGATCGGCTGGTACACCGGGCGGAGGGCGCGGCTCTTGAGCACCTTCGCGATATCGGCCGCGAGCTGGGCGATCGGCCGTTCGGGGGCGGCGTCGCCATGGTGGCTCGCGTCATAGGCGACGACGGCGGTCCGACCGTGGCGCTTGCACCAGTAGAGGGCCGCGTCCGCATGCCGGTACAGCTCCTGGGGCTCGGTGCTCGGCGCTGGGTAGGCGCTCACGCCGACGGACAGCGAGAACGGCTCGATCGGCGCACTCGGGTCGCCGCCGCCGAGGGCGGCGGTGAGGATCCGTCGTCCGACCGCCTGCCCGGTCTCCACGTCGGATTTGGGAAGGATGATCGCGAACTCGTCGCCGCCCACCCGGAAGGCCCGGTCCCCACGACGCATGATCGATGCCGCGATCTGGCCGACGGCGGCCAGGAGACGGTCGCCCGCATCGTGGCCGTTGCCGTCGTTGACGGCCTTGAGCCCGTCAACGTCGAACAGCAGCAGCGCGACCGGGATCCCGTGGCGGTGCGCGTCGTCCAGCTGCCGTGCGAGCTCGTCCTGGAAGGCGCGATGGTTGCCAAGCCCCGTCAGGCCATCGAGCAGCGCCGCCCGGCGGGCCTGGCCGTACATCTGCTCCATCTCGGTCCGTTCGAGGTCGAGCGACGCCGCCTCGCGCAGGATCCCCCGGGCGACGACGGCCATCAACGCGGGCACCACGATGCTGCCCAGGACGAGGATCACGATCGCGAGGGTGGCGCGGGTCTTGTCCGCCTCCCAGAATCCCTCGAACGTGGCCGCGCCCATGAGCAGGCTGAACGGCACGATCGTGCCGACCAGCAGCCATCGTCGGATGCGGTTCAGTCGACCCGCTGCCGAGGTGGTCGGCGACGTGGTCGGCGGCATGGACAAGCGGTCTCCTTGGTTTGCCCCGGTTGCACCGTTTTACCCCCTTGGACCTAACGACGGGATGGTTCGAAGGTACTGCCCGGTCACGGCGATGAGGCCAAGGACGGTCGCCGGGTCTTCGCCGTACGTTCCGACCACAACCACCCACGAAACCTCCGAGGCTCCGATCACGTGAACCGTCACTCGCGCAGCGACCGCGTCGGGCCCTTGGGCGGCGGTTTGGTCATCGCCCTGGCGATGGTCCTCGCCGTCTTCGGGCTTGGCCTGAGTGCGCTCCCCGCCGAGGCGGCCAGCTGCACTGGCGCGTCGAAGCGTCAGGTCACGCTGACCGCCGGAACGGCCACGCCCGGGTCCGGTTCGCCGAGCACGACCTTCGCGTTCTCGGTGCGGTATACGGACTCGGCGGGCTGCGAGCCTTCCTCGGTCATCCT
>DASVEH010000054.1:0-3729 GCA_036380655.1 Candidatus Limnocylindria bacterium
CCGCCCCGTCCCGTAGACGTAGTTCGTGCTCACGGATCGTCCTCTCTTCTACAGCTCGACAGCGGTGGGCTGCTGAGCCTGGTGCGGATGGTCCGCGCCGCTGTATACCTTCAGCTTCTTGAACATCGCCCGGCCGAGCCGATTCTGGGGCAGCATGCCCTTCACGGCCCGCTCGATGACGAGCTCGGGCTTGCGCTCGAGCAGCGTGCCGAGGCTCTCCTCGCGCAGGCCGCCGGGATAGTTCGAGTGGCGGAAGTAGCTCTTCTGCCGCAGCTTGTCTCCGGTGACCTTGATCTTGCCCGCGTTGAGGACGACGACGTGGTCGCCCGTATCCAGGTGCGGCGAGTAGATCGGCTTGTGCTTGCCCTCCAGCAGGGTGGCGATGCGCGTCGCCAGCCGGCCGAGGGTCTGATCGGTCGCATCCACGACCCACCAGCTGCGCTCGATCTCGCTCGCCTTGACGGCGTAGGTCTTCACGTTCCCTGCTCTCCGGTCTTGCCTTGGTCCATTCGCCTCGCCGCCTTCGGCGAAACGATTCGTTCGTTCTTCTGTTTCGTGGCTGATGCGTAGATGACACGCTCGAGCGTGAGCCCTCGCGGCGGCGCCGCGCGCCCGTGGAGCGCCCTGGCCCCCGCGTCGAGGACCCCGTCGACCGCCTCCGGCGCCAGCCTCCCCCGTCCGACCTCCATCAGGAGGGCGACGATGCTGCGCACCATGCGCCGCAGGAAGGCGTTCGCCGTGACCCGGATCTCGAGCCTGTCCCCGCGACGCGTGACCCGCAGCTCGGCGAGATGCCGGACCGTCCGGCCACGCGCATCGGCGCCGAGCGCCGCGAAGTCGCGCTCGCCGAGCAGCCGATCCGCGGCAGCCTGCATGGCGGCCACGTCGAGCTTCTCGTCGATCTCGAGCGTCCGGTGCCGTTCGAGCGGGTGCCTGGCTCCGTTCATGAGGATCCGATAGCGGTAGACGCGCCAGCGCGCCTGCCGCCGAGGATCGAAGCCCGGCTTCACCGCCCGGAGGGCTCGCACGGCCAGGTCCGGCGGCAGCGCGGCGTTCAGCCGCTGCTGCAGCTCCGGCAGTCCGCCACCGCGGCGAGGGGCTCGCCGGTAGCAGAATGCCGCGACCTGGCCGGTGGCATGCACCCCGGCGTCGGTTCGCCCGGCGAGATGGACTCGTACCGCCTCGCCGATCAGCCTGTTAAGCGCCTTCTCCAGCTCCCCCTGCACGGTCCGAGCGTTCGGCTGGACCTGCGAGCCGGCGAAGGCCGTCCCGTCGTACTCGATCACCGCCCGTGCGCATCGCTGCGCGTCGACGGTCATCGGTCGTGTCGGTGTTCTGGTGTGCCCGTCCTCAGACGAGCTCGATCTGAACCATCGAGGCGGCGTCACCCGGACGCTGTCCCAGCTTCACGATGCGCGTGTACCCCGACGAGCGATCGGCATACTTGCCGGCCAGCTCGGTCATGAGCTTCTCCACGATGAGCGGCTCGTGCGGCATCTTGCTGACGAGCTGACGGCGAGCGTGGAGATCGCCACGCTTGGCGAGCGTGATCATGCCGTCGACCATCCCGCGAACCTCCTTGGCCTTGGCCTCGGTGGTCTTCACCTTCTCGTATCTCAGGATCGAGACCGCCAGGTTGCCGAGCATCGAGACCCGCGCCGCGTGCGGTCGGCTGAGCTTGCGTCCGGAGATGCGGTGCGGCATCGGCTCAGGACTCCCGGTCCAGCTCGGCCGCGGCCGCCTCGTCGAGCTCGGCGGAGGCCGGGAGATCGGACTCGTCGCTGCTCATGGCGGTCGCCTCGGGGGCGATGAAGCCGCGGAGCGCGAGGCGCTCCTTGAGCTCGTCCAGGCTCTTCTGGCCGAAGTTGCGCATGCGCAGGAACTCGTCGTCGCTGAGCGAGAGGACCTGGCCGATCTTCGTGATGCTGTTCCGCTTCAGGCTGTTGTAGGCCCGCATCGGCAGGTCGAGCTCCTCGATCGGCGCGTCGAGCAGGTTGGCGCTCGGAGCGCTCGGAGCGCCGGCCTCGCCGGCGCTCAGCGACGGCCGCCCCACGTCGGTGAAGCGGCTGAACTCGCGCACCAGGATGTCGGCTGCCTGGCTGAGCGCGGCCTGGGCGGTCGTGGTGCCATCGGTCTCGATCTCGAGGGTGAGCTTGTCGTAGTTCGTCATCTGGCCGACGCGGGTCTTCTCGACCTGGTAGTTCACGCGACGCACCGGCGAGAAGATCGCGTCGACCGGCACGACGCCGATCGGCATCTCCTCGGTGTGCTCGGCGGGGCGATAGCCCATGCCGGGCTCGACGGTGAGATCCATCTCGATCGACCCCGAGTCGGAGTCGAGGGTGAGCAGGACGAGGTCCGGGTTGACGATCTCGACGTCGGCGGACTCGGTGATGTCGGCGGCGGTCACCGGACCGGCGCCGCGCTTCACCAGCTTGAGGATGACGGCGTGACGCGCGAAGGACCGGAGGCGCAGCTTCTTGACGTTCAGCACGATCTGGGTGACGTCTTCCTTGACGTTCTCGATGGTGCTGAACTCGTGGAAGACGCCGTGGATCTGGACGCTGGTGACGGCGGCGCCCTCCAGCGAGCTGAGCAGGACGCGACGCAGGCCGTTGCCGAGCGTCATGCCGTACCCCTCCTGGAGCGGCGTCACCTCGAAGCGGCTCAGGTTGCCCTCTGCGTGCACCTCTTCGATGTGCGGATCGGGAGCCTGGGGCTGCTGGGGGGTTTCAAGTTCGATCATGGGAAGGAATCTGACTCCTAGCGCGAGTAGTACTCGACGACGAGCTGCTCGTTGAACTCGAGCGGCATCTGCTCGCGCGCCGGTTCGGCGAGGACGGTGCCCGACAGCTTCGTCGGGTCGACGCTCACCCATTCGGGGATCTGGGCCGCCTTCATCGTCTCGGGAGCGACCTTGAAGTACTCGCGGCTGCGGCGGCTGTCGCGGACCTCGACGCGGTCGTTGATCTTGACGCCGAAGCTCGGCACGTTCGTCGGGCGGCCATTGACGGCGAAGTGCCCGTGGCTTACGAGCTGGCGCGCCTGCGCGCGGCTCGAGGCGAATCCCATTCGGTAGACGACGTTGTCGAGGCGCATCTCGAGGAGGCGCAGCAGGTTCTCGCCCGTCATGCCCTTGCGCTGCTCCGCCTTCTCGAAGTAGTTGCGGAACTGGCGCTCGAGGACCGAGTAGCTCTTGCGGACCTTCTGCTTCTCGCGCAGCTGCAGGCCGTACTCGCTCACCTTGCGGCGGCGCATGGTGTTCATGCCGGGCGGCGTGCTGCGGCGCTCGAAGGCGCACTTGCGGCTGTAGCAGCGACTGCCCTTCAGGAAGAGCTTGAGCCCTTCCCGGCGGCAGATGCGGCAGACCGCGTCGTTATATCGTGCCATCTCGTTCGATCCCCTCTCAGACCCGGCGCCGCTTCGGCGGTCGGCAGCCGTTGTGCGGGATCGGCGTGACGTCGGTGATCGCGGTGACCTCGAGACCGGCGGTCTGGAGCGACCGGATGGCCTGCTCGCGGCCGCCGCCCGGGCCCTTCACGAAGACCTCGATCTGGCGCATGCCGTTTTCCATCGCGCGGCGCGCGGCCAGCTCCGCCGTCTGCGCAGCTGCGTACGGCGTGCTCTTGCGGGAGCCCTTGAAACCGGCCAGCCCCGCGCTGCCCCAGCTGACGACGTTGCCGGTCGTGTCGGTGATCGTCACGATCGTGTTGTTGAACGTCGACTGGA
>DASVEH010000055.1:0-5114 GCA_036380655.1 Candidatus Limnocylindria bacterium
GGGTGGCCTCCGGGACGCTCGCCTTCCCGGGCGCCGCGGGTGCCGTCGGCGAGCGCCGGGTGATGCCGGACGACTGACGCGGGACACGAGCCGCGTTGACCCGGGTCAGACCCGCGTGTCGGCCCCCGACCTGCCCGTGACGCTGAACCGGTAACCGAGTCCTCGAACCGTTTCGATCGAGTCAGCGCGGTCGCCAAGCTTCCGCCGGAGCGAGCGCACATTGGCCTCGATCACGTTGCTCCCGCCGGCGTATTCGTAGCCCCAGACGTCTCGCAGCAGCGCGGCTCGCTCCACGACCGTCCCCTGGCGCTGCTGGAGGTAGCTGATCACGTCGAACTCGAGCCTCGTGAGGTCGACCCGCCGACCGTCCAGGACGAGCTGATGCTGAGCGAGGTCCAGGATCGAGTCGTCCTCGATCTGGAGCTCCGCGGCCACGAGCTTGGCGAGCCAGCCGTCGATCGACGACGGGCCGAAGTCGTTCTGCGTGGCGTAGTACGGCACGCCATCGAACTCGATGGGATCGCCCGGAAGCAACTCGAACCCGAGCGGAGCCACCATCGGGCCGTACGTGGCGACGTCCTGCACGATCGAATAGATCCGTCGCAGCGTCGGCCGCATCTCCATGTACAGGCGCTTGATGTCGAGCCAGCTGGCGGCCTGCACCGGGGATGGCGCCTCCCCGTGATCGCGCGACAGCCAGGCGCGGCTGTACAGGACGCGTTGGCCGCGAGGTACCGGGTGCCGTCGGAGATGATCCCAGCACCTGGCAAGGAAGACGTCCTCTTCGACCAGTCGGTGGCTCACGCGGTCGATCTCGCACACGGTATAGAAGCCGGCGACCGTATCGAGTCGGTCGCGCAGGACCCGGATGGCCTCGGGCGCGAGGCGCCACCACGCTTCGATCACGCTGGCCGACGAGGGCGGCATATGCCGCCGTGCGATCGCGCTGATCGCCGGGCCGTCCTCTGGCCGCGCGTTCTCGGCGGAGAAGAGGTGGTCGGTCGTCGGGAAGAACGCCTCACGGACGATCGGGTTCTCGAGGATGTACAGCAGGTCTGCCGTGTAGCGCCACATCTCATGCTGGGGTGCGTGCGCGACTTCCTCGCGGAGCTGGCGCCACGCCGCGGCCCGATATCGTTTGGAACGCGCCGGATCGGACGAGCGAAGCAGGGCGGCGATCGATTCACGAACGGTGTCGTGGATGACGAGACCGTCGTCGCCGAGCTCCACGAATGGAAGCGTGCGCAGACGCTCGAAGGCGTCCTGTGGAGCGGTGTCGGGGAGCATCGCGGCCAGCAGCGACAGGGTCGGCCGACGGACGACGGAGGCGGCATCGAGCGCGAGCCGGGTCTTCTGGTCGAGACCGCCGAGGTAGAGATCGGTCAGGCCCTCGACGATCGCCTTGACGGTGACCGCCTCCAGGCTGACCTCCGGTCGCTCGGCCAGGGCCGACGCGGCGAGCCGAAGCGACAGGGGGTGCCCGCGCGCAAGACGGTAGATCCGGTCGGCATCGCGGTCATCGACGCCGGCCTGCCTGAGGAGATCCTCGGCATCAGCGCGATGGAGATTCTCGAGCGGTAGTCCCCGAAAGAGTCCGCCCAGTGCCGTCGGCCAGCCGGTCATCGGCGGCTCCCGACCCGACAGCACGATTCGGATCTTGTCCGACAGCGCTGGCACGAACGCCTGGCGCAGCCATGGATCCAGCAGCCGAGCGAGTTCATAGGTGTCGAGCACGAGCAGGACCCGGTCACCGAGTCCGTCCAGCCTGGTCGCGGCCGCCTCGGCGGTCGTCAGCTCGCCACCCGTCTTGCTGGCGAGGGCGGCGAGGAACCCTCGCTCGGTGGGCTCGATCGACCGGCAGTCGAGCCGGAGGACGGTCGCCCCGTAGCCCCGTGCCTCGACGCCGAACGCCTCGACCAGCGCCGACTTGCCGATGCCGGCGATCCCATGGACGAACACCACGAGAGGGCCGTCCTCGCCGAGCAGTCGGCGGAGGACGTCCATCTCGTCGTCACGCCCGGCCAGCCCGGTCGCCTGCTCGTCCATGAGCTGGCGGATGGTCTGGGTCATCGCGTGATTCTGCGCCGCCCGTCAATCACGCCGCGATCGGGATCGACGTGCGGGTGACCTGGCTCGGACCCTCGAGGATCCCGAACGCGGTCGCCGTGATGTTCGCGAAGTTCGGGTTGGTCGCGAACGCCTGGAAGAAGTCGCTTCGGGCGAAGGCGTCCAGCGCCTCCCGGTCGGCCCAGGTGTACACGCCGCCGTACGTGTTCGACGCTTCGTCGGCCAGCCAGACCTTGGAGATGAGCCCGGGCACCCGGGCAAGCTCCGGGGCCAGCCCGTCGCAGATGCTCCGGTAGTCGGCGTCGCTGAGGTCCTTGAGGTTGAAGTTGACGACCTGGATGATCACGATGTTCGCTCCTCTCTTGGTGGTGTTCGCGGTCAGCCGCGCGGGCTGAAGCGGTGGATCCCGTCCCAGTGCCACAGTCCGGGCGCGTCCGTCTCCTTGACCGTACGGCGGTCCCGACCCCACGGAGTGAGCGCTTCCTGAAAAGAACCTGAAGATGATTCGGGCCGACCTCCGCGACCGGTCGGCGTCCCTGAAATCACGGGACCCCGGCCCCCGAAATAGCGAGCCATCGTGATGCGCCCCCCGCCCCTTTAGCCCGAGTCTTCGTCGTAGCCAAGCAGGCGCGGACAGGAAGGCACGACGAGATGACCGGTTACGCGATGGAACGGTTGGGGACAGAACGGCTACAGGAACTGCGACGAGAAGCCACGGTCGATCGGCTGGTTCGGCTGGCCGCTGCCAAGCACGAGCCCGCCCGGCCGTGGGGCGCCAGGCTCGCACTCGCCGTCGTCCGCCGGTTCGCGCACGCCGGCGGAGCGGCGTGATCGGATCCGCGCGGACGAAACCGTCGCGACGCCTTGGAGAGGCATCGGTGACTGGCCTGATAATCGACGGCATGTCCGTCCGTGTCTCGAGCCCTGTCCTGATCGGCCGTGCGACGGAGCTCGCGCGACTCAAGGACGCGCTCCGACTCGCGCACGACGGGCGGAGCAGCTCCATGGTCGTCGCCGGCGAGGCCGGCGTCGGCAAGACCAGGCTCCTCGCCGCGTTCACCGAGCTGGCGGAGGCCGAAGGGGCCGTCGTCCTCGCCGGCGGCTGCATCGATCTCGGCGAGGGCGCGATGCCGTACGCCCCCGTGGCCGAGGCCCTGCGAGGGCTGGTGCGGCGCGCGGATCCGGAACGGCTCGACGCGGTGTTCGGCCCCGGGCGCTCGGAGCTGGCGCGGCTCGTGCCCGATCTCGGTCCCGTGGCCGAAGAGACCACCTCGGCACTGAGCATGGGCTCCGCCCAGGGCCGGCTGTTCGAGCTGCTCTTGGGCGTCCTCGTGCGCCTGGCGACGACGAGTCCGGTCGTGCTGATCGTCGAGGACCTCCACTGGTCCGACCGCTCGACGCGCGACCTGCTGGACTTCCTGGTGCGCAACCTCCGTGATACCGCCGTGATGCTGCTGTTCACCTACCGCTCGGACGAGCTCCACCGACGCCATCCACTGCTGCCCTTCATCGCCGAGCTGGAACGGAGCGGCCGCGTCGAGCGACTGCACCTCCAGCCCTTCGATCCGCGCGAATCGGCGGACCAGCTTCGCGCGATCGCCGGGCACGATCTCGACGCCACGCTCCTCGACTCGATCCACGCTCGTTCCGGTGGTAACGCGTTCTTCGCCGAAGAGCTGCTCGTCGCCGCGGGCGATGACGGCCGGACCGAGCTGCCCCCGACCCTGCGCGACGTGCTGCTGGCCCGGATCGCCCACCTCGCCGAGCCGACCCAGGAGCTCCTGCGCATCGCCTCGGCGGCCGGGCAGCGCGTCGATCCCGAACTGCTCGCCGTCGCGGCATCGATGGACGAAGCGGCGCTCTATGAAGCCCTGCGCGAGTGCGTCGGGCGCCAGGTGCTCGTCGCGGATCCGACCGCCGGCATCGAGCGCTACGCGTTCCGGCACGCCCTGCTCCAGGAGGCGATCTACGACGATCTGCTGCCGGGCGAGCGGACGCGCCTGCACTCGGCGTTCGCCCGGACGCTCGAGGCCCGATCCGGGGGCGACGCATCCCACGCCGCGGAGCTGGCCTACCACTGGTACGCGGCCCATGACCTGCCACGCGCGCTCGAGTCGGCGGTCGCGGCCGGATCCGCGGCCGAGGCCAGGTATGCCTACCCGGAGGCCGTCGATCAGTACGAGCGCGCGATCGATCTCTGGGATCAGGTGCCTGACGCCGAGGCCAGAGTGGGCCGAGACCGCATCGACCTGCTCGCGGTCCTCGCCGGAGTGGCCCCATTCCACGAGCCGGCAAGGGCCGTGTCGCACATCCAGCGCGCGATCCGACTCGCCGAGGAGGCCGAGGATCCCGTTCGCGTTGCACTGTTGAACGAGCGACTCGGACGCTACGCCTGGATCGCCGGCCAGGCCGAGCTCTCGCAGGGGGCCTACCGGACTGCCATGGACCTGATCCCGCCGCACCCGCCGTCCGAGGCGCGGGCGCGGGCGACGGCCGGGTTCGCCCACATCCTGATGCTCGGCGGCCGGTTCGAGGATTCGAGGGTGCTGGCCGAGGAAGCCCTCACGCTCGCACGGTCGATCGGCGCGCGGGACATCGAGGGCCACGCTCTCGATACGAGGGGTTCGGACCGTGGCATCGCCGGCGACACCGAGGGCGCGTTGGAGGATCTCGACGCCGCCCTGGCGATCGCTCACGACCTCGGCATCGGCGACGACATCGGCCGGGCGCTCGCGAATCGAGCCTGGGTACTGGAAGCTGCCGGGCGGCTCGAGGAGGCGATCGCGGCAGCCGAGGTGGGCATCGCGACCTCGGAGCGCCTCGGCCTGATGCGGTTCTTCGGCGCGCACATGCTCTGCAATGCCGCGGATTACCTCTATCGCCTGGGACGGTGGGACGAGAGCGAGCGGGCGATCCGGCGAGCCGAGGACGTCGGGCCGCTCGGCGTCAACGACATCCTCACGCAGGAGCTGGTCGGGCGGCTGGCGCTCGTCCGCGGCCACATCGAGCAGGCGGCCGTCCGACTGCGGCCGCTGGCCGCGCGCGCC
>DASVEH010000056.1:0-6735 GCA_036380655.1 Candidatus Limnocylindria bacterium
CGAGGCCTACTTCAGCGGATCTGCGCTCGCCCGCACGGCTACCGAGATGGCACGAAGCGGCCGCTCCGACATGCTGGCCGAACGCCTCGCCGAGGCGGGCACCGTCACGGCCGCGGACGTGGCCGCGGCCGCGTCGACCGGCGACCAGCTGGCCGTCGAGCTCGTCCGCGACGGCGGCCGTCGCCTCGGCCTCCTGCTGGCCGGCCTGGTCAGCTTCTTCAACCCGGGAATGGTCGTGATCGGCGGTGAGGTCGCTGCCGGACTGGGGCATCCGTTCCTGGCCGAGATCCGCAGCGTGGTCTACCGCCGTTCCCTGCCGTTGGCCACTGGCAACCTGCCCATCGTGCTGTCCGAGCTCGGCCCGCAGGCCGGCGTCATCGGCGCGGCCCGGATGATCTCGGACTCGGTGCTCTCTCATGACTGACTCAACGACCGACCAGACGCTGCTCACCATGACCGGCATCGTGAAGGAGTTTCCCGGTGTCCGCGCACTCGACGGGGTGGATCTCGACGTTCGGGCGGGCGAGGTGCACGCCCTGCTCGGGCAGAACGGGGCCGGCAAGTCCACGCTGATCAAGGTGCTCGCCGGCGCACACCAGCCCGACGAGGGGGCCATCACCTGGCGCGGCGAGGAGGTGCGGCTCAGCACTCCGTTAGCGGCGATGACGCTCGGCGTCGCCACGATCTACCAGGAGCTCGACCTGGTCGAGGGACTCACCGTCGCGGAGAACATCTACCTCGGTCACGAGCGCAGCATCGGTGGGATCACCAGGCCCATCGAGGCGGCTGCGCTCACGCGCAAGCTGCTGGGCCGCCTCGGCCATGCCGAGGTCTCGCCGAACAGGGAGGTGGGCCGGCTCTCTGCGGCGGGCAAGCAGATCGTGAGCATGGCGCGCGCACTCTCGCACGACGCTCGGCTGATCGTGATGGACGAGCCGTCCGCGGTCCTCGACTCCGGGGAGGTCGCCAACCTGTTCCGGGTGATCCGCGACCTCACCGCCGACGGGGTGGCTGTCGTCTACATCACCCACCGCCTCGAGGAGATCCGTGAGATCGCCGACCGGGTGACCGTTCTGAAGGACGGCCGGACGGTCGCCACCGGGCTCGACGCAGCGAAGACGCCGACGAGTGAGCTGATCAAGCTGATGACCGGGCGGACCATCGAGTACGTCTTTCCCGGTCGAGAGCAACCGCCGGAGGAGGCGGCACCCGTCCTCGTGGTCGAGGGGCTGTCCCGCGTCGGCGAGTTCACCGATGTCAGCTTCACGGTGCGGGCGGGCGAGATCGTCGGCCTGGCCGGGCTGGTCGGCTCGGGTCGTTCGGAGATCGTGGAGACCATCTACGGTGCCCGGCGTCCGTCCTCCGGCCGGGTCACCGTCGACGGGCGAGGACTGCGCAAGGGCTCGGTCGGGCATGCCGTCGGTGGCGGCGTGGGCCTCGCACCGGAGGAGCGCAAGAGCCAGGGCCTCCTGCTCGAGCAGTCGGTTGCGCGCAACATCACCATCGCCAGCCTCCGTCGGTTCGCGCGGACTGGTTTCGTGCGACGCGATCAGGAGCATGCGGCCGCCGAGAAGCAGGCCAAGGCGCTCGACGTCCGTCCGCCTGGCGTCCGGCGCCCGGTGCGCAACCTCTCCGGCGGCAACCAGCAGAAGGTCGTACTCGCGCGGTGGCTGCTGCACGGCTGCCGGGTGCTCCTGCTCGACGAGCCGACCCGCGGCGTCGACGTCGGCGCCCGCAGCGAGATCTATGCGCTCATACGGCGCCTCGCCGACGAGGGAGTCGCCGTGGTGGTCGTCTCCAGCGAGGTCGAGGAGGTCCTTGGACTCTCCGATCGCGTCCTGGTCATCAGTGAGGGGCGCGTCGTCCACGAGGGCCCCGCCTCGGACATCGACGAGCACCGCGTGCTCGACCTGGTCATGGAAGGAAGTGTCGCGTGAGCGATCGAAGCACGCATACGCCAACGGCGGCGGCGCCGCCGCCGGACGAGCAGCATCGGGTAGAGGTTGCCGCCGAGCGGGCTGGACACACGTCCTCGGAGTCGAAGCTTGCTCAGGCGCTGTCCAGCCCGGCCGGGCGCAACCTCGGCTTGGTCATCGCACTGGCCATCCTCATCGTCGTCGGCATCGCCACCGGTGGGGACCGTTTCGCCAGCACGAACAACATGCTGACGATCCTGCGGCTGGCCTCGGTCATCGGCGTCGTCAGCATCGGGATGACGTTCGTCATCACCGGTGGCGGCATCGACCTGTCGGTCGGAGCCATCGTCGCCCTGGCATCGGTGTGGGCCACCACGCTGGCAACGCAGACGATGGCAGAGGACACGCACTGGAGCCTCATGGTGCTCGCCGCCCTCGCGGTCGGCGCAGGCTGCGGGCTCGTCAACGGCGTACTCGTCGCGTACGGGCGAATAGCCCCCTTCATCGCCACCCTTGCCATGCTCGCTGCTGCTCGGGGGCTAGCAGAGATCATCGCGAAGCGGCGCACACAGATCGTGACGGTCGACGAGTTCGTCGACTTCTTCGGCGCCAGCGTTCTCGGAGTGCCCGTGCTGGTCATCATCTTCGCCCTCGTCTCGATAGCCGGCTGGGTGCTGCTCAACCGCACGACCTTCGGCCGCCGCACGTTGGCTGTCGGGGGCAACATCGAAGCGGCTCGCCTCGCCGGCATCGACGTCCGGCGTCATACCGCCCTTCTCTATGTGTTGCTGGGCGTTGCGTGCGGCATCGCGGCCGTCATGCTCATCGCGCGGACGACGACGGGCAGCTCGACGCACGGAACGCTCTACGAGCTCGACGCGATCGCAGCGGTCGTTATCGGAGGGACCCTCCTCAGCGGCGGACGGGGCACGATCGTCGGCACCGTGCTCGGAGTCCTCATCTTCACGACACTCACCAACGTCTTCACCCTGAACAACCTGGACACATCGAACCAGGCCGTTGCCAAGGGCGCGATCATCATCGCCGCCGTCCTGCTCCAGCAGCGGGTCACCGGAAAGAACACCGCTCCATGACCAGAGCGGGCGCGGCAACGACGCCGCGCCCGCTGCCGTGCTCGACTGCTCCCACCCCGAACCGCAGTGCCCACGCAGGTCCCCGGCCTCTGCCCCGGACCAGATACCAAGGAGTCATTCATGTCCCTGCACGCCACCAGCCCGCTCCGGCGGATTCTCATGACCAGCGGTGCTCTGCTGGCTGCAAGCACCCTGATCGTCTCGTGTACCAGCAACGAGCCCGAGGCAGCCGACGAGAGTGACACCAAGGCCAACGCGTCAGACAACGCCGGCAGCTCGAACGACGACCCTGGAGACACCGTCGTCATCGGCTTCTCCGGCCCGCAGGCCGACCACGGCTGGCTCGCCGCGATCAACTCTGCCGCGCAGGCGGAGGCGGAGAAGTACGAGGACATCGACTTCAGGGCAGCGGAAGGGACGAACGACGCCAACCTGCAGATCAGCCAGATCGAGACCTTCATCAATGACAAAGTCGACGCCATCGTGCTCCTGCCGACCGATGGTGCTGCTCTGACCGACGTCGCCATCCGCGCCATGGAGGCCGGAATCCCGGTCATCAACGTCGACCGTGAGTTCTCCTCGCCGTTCGCGGCCCGCGCGACGATCCTCGGCGACAACTACGGGATGGGTGTCTCCGCCGGCACCTACGCATGCCAGGTCAAGGAGGACAAGAACCTCAGCGACCCGGTGATCGCCGAGATCGCGGGCATCGACGCCCTGCCGCTGACCCAGGACCGCTCCAAGGGCTTCGCCGACGCGTTGAAGGTATGCGACGAGACCGTCGACAACCGCGTCGCCGCGGAGTTCACGGTTGAGTCCGGTGAGGAGCAGGCGTCCAACTTGCTGCAGGCCGCGCCGAAGATCGACATCATCTGGAACCACGACGACGACCAGGGTGTCGGCGTCAAGGCTGCGTTCGACAACGCCAATAGGGACGAGTTCGCCTTCATCGGCGGTGCCGGTTCGTGCAACGCGATGACATGGATCGAGGACGGCGAGATGGCGTCCACGGTCATCTACCCGCCCACCCAGGCGGCCGATGGCATCCGGCTGGCCCGGCTGGTCGCGCAGAACAAGGGCATGTCCGACCTGGTCCAGGTCGAGGTGCCGAAGCGGATCGTGCTCAACGCGCCGGTCGTCACCAAGGACAACGTCGCGGACTACAAGTCACTCTGCTTCGAGTCCTGATCGGTAGTTCTGCAGAGGAGACGGCATGACGGACAGTCAGCCGACCCTCGGGGTCGGGATGGTCGGCTACGCCTTCATGGGCGCAGTTCACTCGCAGGCGTGGCGGTCGGCAGGTCGGTTCTTCGACCTGCCGCTCGCCCCGGCGATGACGGCCCTGTGTGGTCGTGACGCCGGCGCAGCCAGTGCTGCGGCGCAGCGAATGGGTTGGTCCTCCGTGGAGACCGACTGGAAGGACCTCGTCAAACGCGACGACGTCCACCTCGTCGACATCTGCACGCCGGGCGACACGCACGCCGAGATCGCGATCGCCGCGCTCGAGGCAGGCAAGCACGTGCTGTGCGAGAAGCCGCTCGCAAACACCGTCAGCGAAGCCGAGGCGATGGTCGAGGCTGCGGTGGCTGCGGAGCGGCGCGGGGTGTTCTCGATGGTCGGGTTCAACTACCGGCTGGTCCCCGCCCTCGCGCTGGCGCGCAAGCTCGTGGCAGATGGTCGCCTCGGCACCATCCGGCACGTGCGCGCGCAGTACCTCCAGGACTGGATCGTCGACCCGAGCTTCCCGCTTGTGTGGCGGCTGCAGAAGGACAAGGCCGGTTCCGGGGCGCTCGGCGACATCGGCGCGCACATCATCGACCTGGCGCAGCATGTGGCCGGGTCCGTGATCACGGGCGTCTCGGGTCTGACCGAGACCTTCGTGAAGGAACGTCCCCTCCCCGAGGCGTCGAGCGGACTGTCCGCCTCCGGAGGCGGGGACACCGGTCCGGTGACCGTCGACGACGCCGCGCTGTTCATGGCGCGGTTCGAGTCGGGGGCGCTCGGTTCGTTCGAGGCAACGCGGTTCGCCAGCGGTCGCAAGAACGCGATCCGGCTGGAGATCAACGGGTCGGACGGCAGCCTCGCATTCGACTTCGAGTCGATGAACGAGCTGGAGTTCCACGACCACACCGAGGACTCCGAGACAGCGGGGTTCCGGCGGATCCTCGTCACCGAACCCACCCACCCGTACACCCAGGCCTGGTGGCCGCCAGGTCACGGGCTGGGCTACGAGCACACGTTCATTCACGAGGTGGTGGAGCTGGTCACCGCCATCGGCGCAGGCCGGCCGCCTGCCCCGTCGTTCGCGGATGGGCTGCAGATCCAACAGGTGCTGGCAGCGGTGGAGCGCTCGGCCGCAGCGTCCAGCGCCTGGGAGCGAGTCGTCGAGCCGACCTGACGACCGCCAGGAGACCGGTGGGGGCGCCCTCCCGCATTGGGGCGCCCCCACCCCCTCCCTAACATCACGCTGGCGACCAGACGACACCACTGTTGGAGGACCTGACATGACGCGACCGGTCACCCTGTTCACGGGCCAGTGGGCCGACCTGCCCTTCGTCGAGATGTGCCGGCTCGCGTCCGAGTGGGGCTATGACGGGCTGGAGATCGCCTGCTGGGGGGACCACCTCGATGTCTGGCAGGCCGCCGAGGACGACGGCTACGTGCGAGACAAGCTCGACCTGCTGGAGAAGCACAGCCTGAAGCTCTTCGCGATCTCCAACCACCTCAAGGGCCAGGCCGTCTGTGACGACCCGATCGACGAGCGCCACCGCGGCATCCTGCCCGACCGCATCTGGGGCGACGGCGACGCCGAGGGTGTCCGGCAGCGGGCAGCCGAAGAGATGAAGGTGACCGCACGGGCCGCCCGCCGTCTCGGCGTGGACACCGTCGTCGGCTTCACCGGGTCGAAGATCTGGAAGACCGTGGCGATGTTCCCGCCAGTACCCCAGTCGATGATCGACGACGGCTACCAGGACTTCGCGGACCGATGGAACCCGATCCTCGACGTCTTCGACGATGAGGGCGTCCGGTTCGCGCACGAGGTGCATCCGAGCGAGATCGCCTACGACTACTGGACGACTCAGCGGGCGATGGAGGCGATCGGTCACCGACCCGCCTTCGGACTCAACTGGGATCCCAGCCACTTCGTCTGGCAGGACCTCGACCCTGTCGGCTTTCTCTGGGACTTCAAGGACCGGATCTACCACGTCGACTGCAAGGACGCGAAGCGTCAGGTGGGCAACGGTCGCAACGGTCGGATGGGCTCGCACCTCGCCTGGGCCGATCCGCGCCGCGGCTGGGACTTCGTGTCCACCGGGCACGGCGACGTGCCGTGGGAGGCATGCTTCCGGATGCTCAACACCATCGGCTATGAGGGGCCGATCTCGATCGAGTGGGAGGACGCCGGGATGGACCGCCTCGTTGGCGCCCCCGAGGCGCTGGAGTTCGTCCGCCGGCTGGCCTTCGACCCACCCACCGCAGCGTTCGACGCAGCGTTCAGCAGCAGCTGACCGCCGCCGCCCGACCACCTGTCCCGGACGCGGCAGGCGCCCGGAGCCGTGAGGCCCCGGGCGCCAGGGTCAAGGCCGCTGCTTCGTGGCTATCCGCGCAGGCCGTTCATGTTGGCCGCACTGATGGCGGTGAAGCGCAGGGATCGACCCGGGTCGGCGGATCCGCCGGGGGCGTTGTCCTGCTCGTAGTTCGGGTTGTGCGACCCCTTCGCGCCC
>DASVEH010000057.1:0-4689 GCA_036380655.1 Candidatus Limnocylindria bacterium
GGCGCGCGCGCTGCGAGGCGGGGGCAGATACCGGTCAGCGCGTGCGGGTGCACTCCCGTGACGGCCTCACGCTGGTGGTGAAGCCTGTGGCGGACCCTCCTCGATGAGGTTTTCCCTGACCTTCCGAAGGCGCCACCAGACGGCGGCCGCCACCAGGGCGAGGAGCGCGATGAATGGCGTCGCCACGATGCCCATCAGGGCGATCAGGCCGATGCCAGCCACCGCGATGGCCACCGGCACCGAACGGGCCCCGGGGACTGCGGCCCCCAGCAACGCTCCGAGCGCCGCCGGCGCCAGGATCCCGTACGCGAGGAGCTGGTATGCCGGGCCGGGCAGCATCCAGGCGAGGGGAACCGCGACGAGCACCGGGAGCGCGACGACCAACGAGTGCCACCGAAGGCGACGAACGAGGAGGCCGAGGGCGGACGCGAGAACGAGGGCGGACGCTGGAAGCATCGCCCGGCGCGAGTCCTCTGCCTGCTGCGTCTGATCCCGATCGGCGAAGAAGACGAGCTGATCGAACATCAGCGGCGCGAGCCAGACCAGGCCGACGACCCCGATCGCGCAGGCCGCGACCACCAGCCAGTCCGGCCGCACCGGTCCCCTCATCGATCGAGTCGGCGCTCTGCCGACCGAGCCGCGTGGTATCCGCACATGCCGTGCACGCCGCCGCCCGGTGGCGTCGATGCCGAGCACAGGAAAAGGTTCGGATCCGAGGTCGCGTACGGGTCGATCTTGAGGGCCGGGCGGGTCAGCAGCTGTCCGATGCCGTTGTGGCCGCCGGTGATGTCTCCGCCGACGTTGTTCGGGTTGTAGGCCTCCAGCGCGGCCGGCCCGCGGGCGGAGACGGAGAGGACGCGCTCGCGGAAGCCGGGAGCGAAACGCTCGATCTGGCGCAGGATGGCATCGGTCATGTCGGCGGTCGATCCGTTCGGGACGTGGCAGTAGGCCCACACCGTGGCGTGCCCGGCCGGCGCCCGCGTGCGGTCGAACGTGCTGTGCTGCGCCAGCAGCACGAATGGGCGATCGGGAGTGCGACCGGCCACGACGTCGGCCTCCGCGCCGGCGATCTCCTCGAAGGTTCCGCCGAGGTGAACCGTGCCAGCGTCGCGCAGCTGCGCCGCCCGCCACGGGATCTCGCCCTCGATGGCGAGGTCGACCTTGAAGACGCCGGGTCCATACCGGTAGCGACCCAGGGCGCGCCGATACCCAGGCGACAGGCGATCCCCGCCGATCGCCAGCAGCTGCCGGGGCGTGACGTCGAGCAGGGCGACCCGGTGCGGCGGCAGGTCCGCCACCGTCTCCACGCGCCGCCCGGTCTCGATCGTCACGCCAAGCGCCTCGAGCTCGTCGGCGAGGGCCATGGGCAGCCGGCCGGCGCCACCTTGCGGGAACGGCCAGCCGTCGGCGTGGGCGCTGCCGAGCATGACGAGCGCAGCCGCGGCGCTGGCGACCTCGCCGAAGCCGATGACCGAGTGCGCGGCGGCGCCCGCGAATAGCGCTCGTGCCGCCTCGCCGCGGAAGCGCCTGGCGACCAGGGTCGCCGGCTGCAGGGCGACCAGCCCGAAACGGGCCAGGCCGAGCGCGCGCCTCGGCGACAGCGGCACGTGGAGCGGAGCAAGGATGTCGGGCAACAGCCGATCCCACCCGCGCACGATCGGGTCGAGCAGGCGGCGGTACGCGCCGCCATCGGCCCCGAGCCCGGCCGCCGTGCGGTCCACGTCCCGGAGCAGCAGCACGGCCGAGCCATCGTCGAGTGGATGGCCGAAGGCGATGGGTGCCTCGAGCCAGCGAAGTCCCCGCGCCTCGAGGCCGGCGCCCGCGAAGAAGGGTGAGATCCGCCCGAACGGGTGGATGGCGCTGCATACGTCGTGGACGTAGCCGGGAAGCGTGAGCTCGGCGGAGCGGACGCCGCCTCCCACCGTATCGGCGGCCTCGATGAGGGACACCGAACGGCCGGCACGCGCCAGCGTCAGGGCCGCGGCAAGCCCGTTCGGCCCGCCGCCGACGATGACCGCGTCGACGCCCTCGTTCGTCACGGTGCCAGCCTAGCCCGGCAGCCGCAGCGGCGGCACGAGCTCACCGGCCAGCTCACGATGCCACCACGCTCCGGTGGCGCGTCGCTCGCGCCACGTCGTGAATCGATACTCGAACAGCCGCGCGCGGACGTGGGTGGGCGGGGCGAGCGGGAAGGGATTGCGCCCGAGGAGCGCCAGGATGCGCTCGTCTCCCTCGAGGAGCCGGGTCAGGAACGGCCCGAACCAACGATCCCCGTACGCGGGCGAGATCGGCAGGAACCACATCAGCCAGTCGAGGCGAAGGTGGTACGGGGCGAACTGTCCGGGCATCCGGCGCGGGTCCCCCGGCTTGCCCCTGAACTCGTATTCGCGCCACTCGGCCGCCGGCCCGAGGATCGCCGCATCGGTCCCTTCGACCACAACCTCGTACCGCGTCCGCGTAACCGATCCGAACGCCCCATACGTGTTCACCAGCCGGAATGGGTCGTAGGAGGCGTTCATCGCCTGGTTGCGGCTCAGCAGGTTGCGGGCGGGCCGGTAGCTGAGGACCACGATCACCAGCGCCAGCCCGATCACCGCGACCACGAACCAGGTCGGTGGCGGAGGAAGCTGCCCCGGAGCCGCGAAGCCCAACGCAGCGAGCGTCCCATCGGCGACGCCGGAGAACAGGATGACGATGGTGACCCAGTTCAGCCACGCGTAGTTGCCGCTGGCCACCAGGTAGAGCTGCGTGCCGATCATCAGCACCGCGCCGATCGAGGCGACCGGCTGCGGCAGGAAGAGCAGGAACGGCAGGACCAGCTGTGCCACGAAGTTGCCGAGCGTCTCGAGCCGGTGGAACGGCCTCGGCAGATGGTGGAAGTACCAGCTCAGCGGGTTCGGCATCGGCTGGGTCTCGTGGTGGTAGTCCATGCAGGCCAGGTCGCGCCAGCATTGGTCGCCGCGCAGCTTGATCATGCCGGCGCCGAACTCCACACGGAAGGCGAGCCATCGGAACGCCAGGATCACCAGGAACGGTGGAGCCACCTCGCCGTTGCCGAGGAAGATGGCGAGGAATCCGGCCTCGAGCAGCAGCGTCTCCCAGCCGAACGAGTAGAACGAGCCCCCGATGTTGGCGATCGAGCCGTACAGCGCCCAGAGGACGAACCAGGCGAGCATCGTGACCGGCAAGGGGGCCGCCTGCGGAAGGCCGATGACGACGGCAACCGCCACGGCCGCGCCGATCCAGGCGCTGGCGCTCAGCAGCCGGTCCGAGTAGCGCCAGTGGAAGAGGCTCGGCGTCTGCCAGAAGGTGGTGGCGCGCAGGATGCGCGGTGCAGGCTCCAGCCCCCGCTCGCCGGCAAGGGCCGGAAACTGGCGCGCCGCCACCACGAAGGCCACGAGGTACAGCACCCCGAGCCCACGCTCGATCACGAAGCGAGCGATCTGGGAGTCCGCGGCGAAAAGGTCCGACATGGCTGCCGTCCTCCGTGCACGAGTCGGACCGCACTCGCAGCCTGCACGAGCCGGACCTGCGGGGTCCCGGCGGCATCGGACTATCCTGAGCGACGTATCGGGGGCCGTTAGCTCAGCGGTTAGAGCAGGGGACTTTTAATCCTCGTGTCGTGGGTTCGAATCCCACACGGCCCTCTTTGACAACACAAGCCGGAAGAACGGGGCCGCCGGGGGCGTCCACACGAGCCCGGTCAGGCCGGCCGTCCGGGTGGCCGTCACGCGCTCTGCGAGCAACCCGACGAGCTCGGCCCGGCGCTCCGGGCTCGCGGGGGGACGACAACGCCGCGCGGGTGCCCGCGCTCACGGTGGCCTGCTTCTCGACGACTTCCTGGTCGCTCAGCTCGGCGGGAGCAGCAAGGCACGCACCGCGTCCTCCCATAGATATCCCCCTCGGTGCAGATAGGGGAAGGTCTCGAAGCCTGAAAGCAGAGGCAACCTAGTATCAAGAGCCGGTAGGAGCGGCCTCGGCGACTTCACAGATCCCGGCAGCGGCGGCCGGCTCGGCCTTCGCTTCTCGCTCAGCGTCGAGCGCCGCTTTTATCTCGGGATGGGCATCAGACAAGCAGCACGAACATGACTCGTACCACAGGCGCATACCCGCGTCGATCTCAATCGCTGCATCGAGGCGTGGGAGCGGCTCGGTGTCATGGTGAGAGGTGATGAATCGAGTCGGGTCGGCCGAGAATTGCTCCAGGCAGCCGGCGCGGCAGAAGAAGTAGGTGTGGCTGTCGTGCTCGGCGATGAGGCCATCCTCTGTTGCGGCATCGATGCGCACGGTCATGCCGCACACGGGGTCGCGGGGGCGGTCGGTTGGTGCTGGGGTGGTGCTCATGACGGTGATGCTACCGCCGGCGGCTCGAGGCCGCAGGGGGGCATCAGGCCGGGGCAAGGCCAGCCAGCGTGACCGCAACCAGCCGTCGAATGGCCGCCGAGGACCGTAGCGTTCGCGCGGCTGCGAGGGCGTGAACGCAGTAGGCGGCGAGCTCCTCGGCCGACACGTCGGTGCGTACCCCACCTGACTTCGCAGCCTCGCTGAGACAGCGACGGATCAAGTTGCGCAGCTGCGTCTCGGCCCGGACCACTTCCGCATCGCGGTGCAAGAACGCGGCAAGCTCGGCGTCGTGGTGTCCTCGTGAGCCGTGTGACATGGCCGCGTAGGCCTCGAGCACGGCTCGGA
>DASVEH010000058.1:0-3462 GCA_036380655.1 Candidatus Limnocylindria bacterium
ACCCAGTCGTCGACCTGCAGGCGACGCTGGTGGACGGCTCGTACCACACCGTCGATTCGTCCGAGATGGCGTTCAAGGTGGCGGCCAGCCAGGCGCTGAAGAAGGCCTTCGACGCGGCATCACCGACGCTGCTGGAGCCGATCCTCGAGGTCGACGTGGTGGTGCCAGACGAGTTCATGGGTGACGTCATGGGCCAGATCACCGCGAAGCGCGGCCACGTCCTCGGCATGGACTCGGCCGATGGACTCCAGCACCTCAAGGCGCAGGTCCCCCAGGCCGAGATGTTCCACTACGCCACCGAGCTGCGCTCAATCACGCAGGGCCGTGGCCGCTTCAGCTGGAAGCTCGACCACTACGCCGAGGTGCCGCACAACATCGCCGACAAGGTGGTCGCCGAGGCCTCGTCCAACGGGCATGGAGCCGAGCGAGGTCACTGAGCCCTGCCCGCAGGAGCAGTCAGTCCTCGCGGTACGCCCAGGGCTCTCCGGTCGAGCGCATGCGTGCCAGGGTGCGCCGGTGTGCGATGCCCTCGGCCACGTAGGTGCCGAGCGCAACCAGCACGGCGGCGGCGCTCACCAGCCAGGGCGCGAGGGACCACGGATCCGGCGATCCGGTGAGGACCGTCGCCACCCAGACCAGCAGCGCGGTCAGGCCGGCGGCGGCGAATCCTGAGGCAAGCGCTGCGGTGACGAAGGCAAGGACCATCAGCCGTCCACCTCGGCCACGGCGAGGGCGCGCTTCCCGCGGCGCAGCAGCAGCCACCGGCCGGCCAGAAGGTCCGCGCGATCCGGGACGGCGGCCGGGTCGGCGACTCGCACATTGTTGACGTAGCCACCACCCTCGCCGAGCACCCGGCGGGCTGCTCCGCGACTCTCGGAAAGTCCCGAGGCCACGAAGAGGTCAAGCACCGACGGCAGCCCGTTCGCCTCGGACAACGTCGCGCGCGGAAGGTCCTCGAACGCGGCCTGGAGGGTCTGCGCGTCCAGGCCGTGCAGGTCTCCGCCGCCGAAGAGCGCCTCCGACGCGCTGACCGCCGCACGGGTCGCATCGCCCCCGTGCACCAGCTCGGTGACCTCCGCCGCCAGCGCTCGCTGGGCGGCGCGCGTCTCCGGGTGGGCGGCCACCTCGGCCTCGAGCGCCTCGATCTCGGTGTGGGACCGGAAGCTGAAGACGCGCAGGTAGGTGCCGGCCACGGTGTCGTCGGTGTTGAGGAACCACTGGTAGAAGGCGAACGGCGAGGTTCGCTCGGGATCCAGCCACAGCGTCGACCCGGTGCTCTTGCCGAACTTCTCGCCGTCCGGGCGCGTGATGAGCGGCGTCGCCAGCGCATGGACGATCTGGCCCTCCACGCGCCGGATGAGGTCGACGCCGGCGGTGAGGTTCCCCCACTGGTCGCTGCCGCCGAGCTGCAGGATGCAGCCATGGCGCCGATGGAGCTCGAGGAAATCGACCGCCTGCATGACCTGGTAGCTGAACTCCGTGTAACTGATGCCGCCCGCCTCGAGACGGGCGCTGACAGACTCCTTCGCGAGCATCCGGCTCACGCTGAAGTGCTTGCCGATGTCGCGCAGCCAATCGATGGCCGACATGCGTGCCGTCCAGTCGAGGTTGTTGACGATGAGCGCGGCGTTCGGCCCGTCGAAGGAGAGGTAGCGCTCCACCTGCGTGCGAATCCGCTCCACCCAGCCGGCGATCACGTCGGGATCGTTGAGCGTCCGCTCGGCGCTCCGCCCGCTCGGGTCGCCGACCAGCCCGGTGGCGCCGCCGACCAGGCCGATCGGCCGATGTCCGGCCAGCTGGAGCCGGCGCATCGTGATCAGGAGGACGAGGTTTCCGAAGTGAAGGCTCGGCGCGGTCGGATCGAAGCCGCCGTAGAAGGTGACCGGACCGCTCGCCATGTCCGCGCGCAGCGCCTCGAGATCGGTGTTGTGGGCGATCATCCCGCGCCAGTCGAGATCGTCGAGCACGGCAGTGCGGGCGGCATTCGTCTCCATCGGGCGATGAGTATAGACACCGAACATCCGTGCTACCCTGCCGCCCGATGACCCGACGACCACCGCCGCCGTGCCGGCGGACCGCACCGCGTCGCGGTCCGAGAGGTGCCGATCCGCGCCGACGCCCCGGCTCAGCCGTCCTTCCCCGCCTCATCCTCGGGGTGTTCGGCGTGCTCGCCATCGGCGTGTTCGCCCTCATCCTGAATGTCTACAGCTCGTTCACCAGCGGGCTGCCGAACGTTGCCGACATCGAGGACTTCGACCTCGTCGAGGGCTCGACCGTCATCTCCGCCGACGGCACGGAGCTGGCCTCGTTCGCCGTCGAGGACCGCCGCGAGATCGGCTTCGAGCAGATGCCGGAGATCATGGTCGAGGCGCAGGTGGCAGCGGAGGACCAGACCTTCTGGACGAACCCGTGCGTCGACTTCCGCAGCATCGTGCGCGCCGTGCTCCAGAACTTCCAGGCCGGCGAGACGATCTCCGGAGCCTCGACCATCTGCCAGCAGCTCGTGCGCATGCGCCTGTTCGACGCGGAGCTGATGGCCGACCCGGAGCGCCAGGTCGAGCGCAAGGTCAAGGAGGCGATCCTGGCGCTGCGGCTCGACGATCGCTACCCGGGCACCGAGGGCAAGCAGCAGATCATCGAGATGTACCTCAACCAGGTGTACTACGGGAACAATGCGTACGGCATCTGGGCGGCCGCCAACGCGTACTTCGACAAGGACCTCACCTCCGATGCGCCAGAGCACCAGCTCACCGTGAGCGAGGCGGCCATGCTGGCCAGCCTGGTGCGCGCCCCGTCACGCCTGGACCCCACGAGCGAGGCGATGGAGCAGGAGATCGACGGCCAGCCCGCCTTCGTGGTGCCAGAGACGGCGCAGGCGATCACCTCGCGCAACATCGTGCTGGACCAGATGCTCGAGTCGGACTTCATCACCCGGGCCGAGTACGACACCGCCCTCGCCGAGCAGATCGTGCTGGCGGCGCCCGATGACAACGCCTACCGCGCCCCGCACTTCGTGTATGCGGTGCGCCGCGAGGCCGGACAGCTGCTCGAGGGCGAGGACCTGCTCGACACGGGTGGGCTGCGCATCATCACCACCCTCGACTACGAGGGCTACCAGGCCCCGGCCGAGAAGTGGGCCGAGATCGGCTACGACCTCGACCGCCTCAGCAACGAGGAGCTGCTCGCGAAGTACGGCGAGTCGGCGGCCGGCGAGGGCGGCTGGATCTACCAGCTCCAGGGCCGAAACATCAACAACGATGCCCTGGTGACGATCAACTACCGGACGGGTGCGGTGCTGGCCTACGTGGGCAGCGCCAGCTTCTTCGGCGAGTCGACGCCCGAGCACCAGGCCAACTTCGACGTCATCGGCCAGGGGTATCGGCAGTCCGGATCGGCCTTCAAGCCGATCACCTACGCCGCCGGCTTCGAGTCGGGCGCGATCACGCCGGCGACCATGTTCAT
>DASVEH010000059.1:0-2996 GCA_036380655.1 Candidatus Limnocylindria bacterium
GGGCGCGGCCTTGGGGCGGCTGGAGCAGCGACAGCCGGGATCGTTGAGTTGGCCGTCTGCTGCGGGATCGCCCGCGCCTTTCGCATCGATGAGTTCGCCGCTAACGCCGTGGCTTCGGCTGCTTGGGTGGCAGTTTCGCGACCTCAACGATGGTCACCGCCAGTAGATCGGCGAGCCGCCGTTCGTCGGCCGCGATCTCGGCAGGAATCACATACCAGTCCTTCATTCCTCCGCCAGTCCCACGCGGGTCGAATGATGGCGCATCCGCAAGCTCGGGCGCGACCTTGCGACTATCGCCCGGCAGCTTGATGACCACCCGCTGCTCGTGGAGACCTGCGAAGTAGTTGCCGTTCACGAAGCAGGCGGGATAGCCGAACATCTTTCGCCGTTCGGCCGCCGGGTGGTCAGGCAGCGCTGCATAGAACCGCTCGACCAGGGCCGGGTCTGACTTGCTCCATGAGCTCTGCGTCGCCACGTCACTAATACAGCTTCAGTCACCTCATCGGTTCAGTTCCGACGACGCGCAGGATCGGTCGGGGCGCTGCTTGCGCCCGGCGGTACAGTATTTCCAAGAGCGGTACGGCACCGTGGTGAACTGGGGTGGACCTGCGGATGATCTCCGCCTTCCGGGCGGTCTGGCCTCGCTGGTGGATGTGGCTCCTCGCGGGAGCAATCATCGTCATGGGCGTGCACACGCTCGTGTGGCCGTCACCGGGCCTGCGTGAGGCTGCGGGCTTCGGCCTCCCGGAGACGGACCCGTTCACGGCCGCGGAGCGCATCGGTCCATTCCTGGCCGCGATCGGCCAGGCTGGACGCGGCCAGTACATGCTGGCGCAGGCGCTGGATCTGGCGACCATTGGCCTCCTCGGTTCATGGCTGGCGATCGGAATCCGCAACGCCGCCGCACTCCCGTCCGGGGATGGCTACGGGTGGCTGGTGGCGCTGCCAATCGGCGCGGCGCTGACTGACCTGTTCGAGGACGCGTGCCTCGCGCTCGTCGCCGTGGCGTTCCCCCCGCTGGCCATCTCTTCGGAGGTGCTTGGCTCCGTGGTGATCCTCAAGTTCGTCCTGTACGGCGCCACAGCCCTCGCACTCCTCGTCCTCGGCTGGTTCGCCTTGCGGGCCCCGCCGAACCCCACCTGACCCGAGCGTTCACCTGAGACGGAGGAACATGATCATGGCTGACTGCCGACTGACGACCGCGGAGCACATCGAGGTCGCACTCGAAGGCGCCACGATCACTGTGATCCTGCACGGAGTTCAGTTGCACGCCCACGAGGTCGCGCGGCTGACCGTCGTCCTCGAGGGACCTGAGACCCGATGCCGGCTCGAAGCCTGCACTGTGGTCGACTCGCCCGGCGCGAAGACCCACGACTATGAGGAGTCGGTTGCCCTTCCCGTGGCACCGCATACCGTCGTGATCGAGCACGCAGGCGGAGATGAAACCTTCGAGTTCGACGTGCTCGCGATGCCCGCGGGTCCCGGGCCGACGCGCGGCAGTGGCGGCGGCATCGAGTGGCGGGACATCGCGACCGAGTCGGACGCTCGCGAGCTCGAAGACGCGCGCGGGCCGGTCATCCAGCCACGGGCTCCATCGCCCACGGAAGTCATTCGCGGCGATTACGTGGGTGGCTACGCCGTCGACCGTGATTACGCGGGCGGTGCCATCCCGCCCGATGCGGCCGAGCGTCCTTCCATCGGGTATGCGGAGCCCTCTCCAGCGCCTCCCGAACGTGGTGGCTGGCTGAAGAACTGGGGCGAGCGCTGGTTCAGACGAGGCGCTCAGGAACCGGCGCCGCAGCCGACCCGTGCCGAGCCGCCGCCAAGATTGGATCCCGCCTCGCCGCCGACGTTCGAGCCGGCGCCCACGGCGGCGATGGAGGATGACCGCGGTGCAACCGCCGCCATGGAACCGGACATGGCGCCCCCGACGGCCGACATGGCAACAGACGCCGAGCCGTCTCCGACCGCCGACATCGCAACAGACGCCGGGGCGATGCCCACGGCGGCCACGGCCAACGGCGACGGCCCAACCGACGCGATGGGTAGCGGCGACGGCGGCGGCGACCAGGCAGAGCCGCCGGCGGCCAAGGGTCTGTTTCCGCGGCTGGATGCTCCCGAGTTCTTCCCGGTAGGCGTGGAAACGAAGATCAGAGTGGGCATCCGTCCCGACGAGGATGCCTCGCTCGGAACCGGCGCCATGCCGCTTCCGCCGGGAACGGATGAGAAGCTGTTCGTTCTCTCGATCGAGGTCATCGCAGACGCGTTCGACCTCGCCGGCGATACGACGACCCGGCTGCATGACCTGGCCGTCACCAGGAACCAGCCGTTCCCCTCTGTTGAGCTCGTGCTGAAGGCCAAGCCAATCGATGGGCCGGATCCCGCCAAGCCGGCCACCATCGACGTCATCTACAGCGTCGCCGACCAGGTCATAGGCAAAGTCAAGCGGTCGGTGGCGATTGCGGTGTTGCAGGCAGAGGCGGCGAAGATCGAGCTGCCGGACGTATCGACGAGCGCGGCGATGAGCCCGCCGCTCGGAGAGGCTCCCGCAGATCTGACGGTTATCATCCTGATGGATGACGCCGGGCCGGATGGCAGGCTGAAGTGGACGTTCAAGACGCCCCATCCGGTGGAGATCGCCGACCGGACGCGCACGACGGACATCGGCAAGCGACCGGAAGCGTTCGCCCGAGCCTTGCGCAGGGAGGCGGAAAAGGCGGAAGGGAAATCCACGCTGCTGAAGACCATGCGCGGTATCGGCCGGGAGGTTGCCGATGAAGTGCACCGGGACTTCTGGCCGATCTACGACGGCGTCCGGAAGATCAAGCCCAACCCCACCGTCCTGATCCTCTCGGAAGAGCCGCACGTACCCTGGGAGCTCGCCATTCTGCCGAAGTCAATTGAGCCGGACCGCGACATCTTTCTGTCCGCGGAGGCAGTGACTGGCAGGTGGCTGCTGGACGGGCCGCACCAGCCACCGCCAGAGCAAGTCGTGA
>DASVEH010000060.1:0-2576 GCA_036380655.1 Candidatus Limnocylindria bacterium
ACCGCGAGCAAGGCCGGCACGGAAGAGAGCGAGGCCTACGAGGCGCACGCCGTGTTGCTCAACCTGAAGCGCAAGCAGCAGGACTCGGCCGATGCGCTCATCAAGATCGCCCGTGACCGCAAGGACACGGACATGCGTGACACGGCGATGAAGATGAAGAAGGAGATCAAGACCGGCGCCGACGGCCTGGCGAAGAGCCTCGCCGACTTCGCGGTGCGCATCGCGTCGGCCTGACGATCGGCGGCGCCGGCTCCGTCACATCCGACGGAACGCCGGCGCCAGCGCCGGGTAGAGGCCTCGGTAGGTCGCGTGGACATCGGCGTAGCGGGCGGTGTCGGGGCCCGGAGCTGCGGCCGGCGTCGCCCTGACGAGCGCGGCGCAGGCGTCCGCCACGGTGGCGTGCCAGCCGATCCCCACGGCCGCGAGGATGGCGGCACCGTAGGCGGCCCCCTCGGCGGTGTTGACCGTCGCGATCTCCGCGTCCAGCACGTCGCCCAGGATCCGTAGCCACAGCTCGCTCGCCGTGCCGCCACCGGTGGCACGGATCTGCGCCGGAGGCGGAATGCCCGCCTCGACCATGAGGTCCAGCCCGTCGCGCAGGCCGAAGGCGACGCCCTCCAGGACGGCGCGCGTCAGGTGGCGCCGATCGTGGCGCACCGTCAGGCCGACGAAGGCGCCGCGCGCGTAGGGGTCGGCGTGCGGCGTCCTCTCACCGGTGAGGTAGGGGAGGAAGACGAGGCCGTCCGAGCCGGCCGGAATCTCGGCCGCGGATGCGACCAGCTCGTCGAACTCCACGCCCGGTGCCAGGGCGTCGCGGAACCAGCGCAGGCTGCCGGCCGCTGAGAGCATCACCGACATGAGGTGCCAGCGGTCCGGCACCGCGTGGCAGAAGGCGTGGACTCGCCCGGCCGGCTCGAAGAGGGGTCGATCCGTCGTCGCGAACACGACGCCCGACGTTCCGAGCGAGAGGGCCACGATCCCCTCGACGACGGCCCCGACGCCGACCGCGCTCGCCGCCTGGTCGCCACCGCCGGCCACGACCGGCGTCCCCGCCCTCAGCCCGGTCGCCTCCGCGCCCTCCGTACTGAGCGACCCGGTGACCTCCGGGCCTTCGCGGGTCCCGGGCATCCAGGACGGGTCGATCCCGAGGTCGGCCAGTACGTCGGCTGACCAATCGCGCGCCGCCAGGTCGAAGAGGAGCGTGCCGGCGCCATCGGCCTTGTCGCTGGCGTGCTCCCCGGTGAGACGAAGGCGCACGTAGTCCTTGGGCAGCAGC
The DNA here is from genome assembly GCA_036380655.1 of Candidatus Limnocylindria bacterium. Lineage (GTDB taxonomy): Bacteria > Chloroflexota > Limnocylindria > QHBO01 > QHBO01 > JACDBZ01. Next base: position 1,277 of record DASVEH010000060.1, read on the forward strand.
ACGTGCCGGATCCGCTGCCAGGTCTCGGGCTCGTGGTCCCGGATCCAGACCAGCTTTGGCGCGGTGAAGCCGGTCAGGGCGTCGTTGCCGGTGATCGAGATCAGCCGCTCGCGGCCGACCGCCGCGCGGATCGCGTCGCACTCGGCGCCGGTGCGCTGGTCGTTCCAGAGGATGGCCGGCCGCAGCACCGCGTCGGCCGCGTCGAGCACCACGGCGCCGTGCATCTGCCCGGTCAGCCCGATCCCGACGACGTCCTCGCCGCGAACGCCGGTGGACGCCAGCACGGACCGGATCGCCGCCACCGAGCCGTCCCACCACAGGCGCGGGTCCTGCTCACTCCACTGCGGGCGTGGGACCTCGACCGGGTACTGGGCCAGGCCGATGCCGAGGACGGCCCCGTTCTCGCCGAGCAGGACGGCCTTGGTGGCGCTGGTGGAGACGTCGATCCCGAGGACGTGGCCCATCGGTTGTCAGACGGCGCCGGGCTTGAGCACCATGAGCAGGATGATCGCGACGACGATGACGGCCAGGACGATGCCGACCGTCCGGCTGCGGCCGCTGAGGGCGGCGAACTCGGCAGTGCCCGCACCAGCGCTCTCATAGCTGGCGATCAGCGCCGTCAGGGTCGGCGAATAGAGCAGGAAGGCCACGGCACCCATCACCAGGTAGAGGACGATGGCGCCCAGCACCCAGAGCTGGGTGAACTCCCACGGGCCGAGCAGGACGAGCAGGATGCCGACGACGAGCAGCCCTCCGTAGGCCGGATTTGCGACGCGGTCATCGAGGAACTTGATGCCGCGGAGGGCGTAGCCCATGTGCTCGGGCTCGCGCGCGGCGCGCCCCTGCCAGATGGCGTAGCTGATGTTCAGTCCGACGGCCACGATCGCGAAGAAGATGTGGAGCGCCTTCAGCCATGGGTACAGGTCCATCGGTTCTCCTTCGGTTCCGAGCCCAGCCTACAGGGTAGGTCCCTCATCGCGGCTTTCCACCTTGACGCCGAAGCCGATGGGCCCGGATGATGCCAACGCAACGAGTGGGGTGGATGCCGTGAATTCGGTGGTGCTGGCGCGAACGGCTTCGGGCTCGACCTACGTGCTCGCCATCGGACAGGATGGCGTTCACTGGTGCCGCCTTCCGCCTGACCGATCGGACCGTCCCGGCATCGCCTGGAGCGCCAGCGGTTTCGACCCCGCCGTGCCCCGGATCGTGCCGGGCGAGCGGCTCCTCATCGGCAACCTGCGGACGACGCCGATCACGACGGTCTCGATCCTTCCCGTGTGAGCGGCGCCTGCAGGTCGGC
>DASVEH010000061.1:0-4831 GCA_036380655.1 Candidatus Limnocylindria bacterium
TCCGCGACTTCGGGAGCCGGGAACCCGTACTCCTCGAGGAGGCGGTCGAGGGTCGAGCCCTCGGTCTCGGCCGTGCGGTCGTCCGCATCTGCGCGCAGGACGAACGTGAACTGGGCGCCCGCCGCCTGGAGCTCGGTGATCTTCTCGGCCGTCGCCAGGTCGGTGCGCAGGATGTAGAGCGTCGCGTTGCGGGACAGGATGTCGACCTGCTGGAGCGTCGTCTTCGTCGATGGCCCGGCCATCGGATCGCCGGGCCCCGGCTCGCCCTCGGCCGGAGCCTCGCCCTCCGCCGGCGAGGCGATCGGCGTGACGTTGAGCGTGGCGATCAGGTCGACGAGCTGCCCGGGCTGGAGGGTGCCGCCCACCGCGCGGTCGTCGGCGACGGTGATGCTGACCGCGCGCACGTCCGGCATGGACGGATCGAACTCCTCGCCGGGCTCGAGGATCGAGAAGGTGGCGCCCTCCTCGGTGGAGGCAAGGAGGTTCGGCGTCACGAGCTGACCCGCGTTGATCGGCACCGCCGCGATCCTGCCGATCACCTCTTCCACGCCGGTGAAGGCCTGGTCATTGACGGGGTCGACCGGAACGTTGCGCATGACGAGGTCGGCCTCGGCGATCGGCTTGCGGCCGGGGATCTCCAGGGCGGCCACGACGACCTGCCGCATCTCGACCTCCTCGTCAGCGGTCAGGCCGCTTGCCTGGAGCGCGATGTAGACCGTCGCCGCCACGAGCAGCGCCACGATGATGCCGACGGCGATGTAGACCTTCGATCGCCGGCTGTTCTTGTCCGAGTATTCGAGCTCCACGAAGCAGATCTCCTCTGCGGTCTATGTCCAGGGGATGAGGCGCGCGCGCTGCACCTGTCGCAGCTCCGCGCAATTTGGATCGGCACAGATCGGGCTGATGGCCCGACCCGAGATGGTGTTGGCGTCGACGGAGGTCACCTTGAACATCGCGAAGCCGATGATCTCGACGTATTCGCCCTCGATCGGCTCCGAGGCGACGTACAGGGTGACGGTGGCGAGCCGCGTGACCGGCTGATCCGCGCTGTTCGTGGCACGCGCCCGGACCGTGAACATGTAGCAGCCGCTGGCGAGCCCATCGGTCTCCACGGTCATGGTGGACAGCGCTCCGGTGCCGCCCGATGGCGTCACGGCGCTCGCGCTGAAGGTGACGGTCATTCCCGCCGGCACCGCCACCGGGCTGAGGGTGCAGGTGCTCAACGAGCTGCTGTCCCAGCTCAGCGCCGCCTGGGTCGCCGGTGCGGTGCTCGACCAGCTCTCGCCGCGCACGCGAAGGTTGTAGGTGATCGGGTCACCGAGGCTGGCGGCCGACCCGCTCAGGGTCGAGTTGTCGAGGTTGAAGCTGCGGGTCGCGCCACCGACGTAGACGGCGACCGGGTGCCGGCGTGACTTCACCGGGATGCTCGACGTTCCCTTCAGCCAGACCGTGTAGACCCCGGGGCTCACCGTGTTCGTGGAGATGTCCTGCATCTCGACGGTGGTCCCCGATCCGCCCGCTGGGGTGAAGTTGTCCGGACTGAACACGGGCTCGTTCATGTTCCCCGCGGCGGGTGCGGCCGTCCCCGCCACCGGCAGGATGTTGTCGGTCGCGATCGGCGCAGCGGAGTCGCCCTGGAGGGTGAGATCGACGAGCCCGCTGAATGCGGCATTCTTCGAGACCCGGAACGTCGGGCCATCGGTCGGCGTGGCCGTGGTGCCCGGCAGGGTGATCCGTGACGGCGGCGTGATCGCGAAGTCCGGGATCGCCTTCACCGTGCCGTCATAGACGGCGAGCATGATCCGATCGTCGACGTCGTAGACCTCGTCGAACGCGGTGATCAGATGGCCGGTGTTGTGGCCCGAGAGCGTCGCCACCTGGAGGTCTCCGGTGGGCGGCGATGTCGCCGCCGGGAAGGCCGGGCCCGGATAGCCGTCGGTCACGTAGGCGGCCTGCTCCGCCTTCATCGTGTTCTCGTTCTCGCCCGCCTCGGCGCCGTTGTAGTAGTCGCGCTGGGTCACGTCGCGGAAGTCGCGGATGTCGAGGTTGATGAACCCGCGGAACTCCGAGCTGTTCAACGCCTTGCTCCCGGTGCCGTAGATCTCGAAGACGGGACCGTTCTCGATAGCCGGTTCGCCCGCGGGGGTGCGGCCGTCGTACCCGAGCGGGTCCGCGTCGATTCCGCCGCTGGTGCTCGTTCCCTCGGTTGCGACCATGTCGGCGAACCCCGGTCCGGGCGGTGCCGCGTACCGGCGGGCGACGATGGGGAGGGCCGGCTCGTGCTCGAGGGTGCAGTGGGCCCTCGCGCCAACGCCCAGGGTCGAGATGCCAATGGCCTGCGCCAGCGTGGTCTCGACGGTCGAGGCGATCGCGACCCGAACCGAGGTCGTCGATGCGACGACCCCGCTCGTCAGCTCGTCGGGGCCCAGCAGTGAATCGCCGTTCTGATCCTCGTAGACCGGCGTCGATGCCATCGTGCCGGTCGAGCCGGACGGCGAGCCAGAGATGTTCACCTCGGCGACCGATCGCGCGCGCGCCGACGCGGCCGAGACGTCGGCGACAGATCCCTCGATGAGGTACTGGCAGCCGGCCAGTGCCCCCGCATCGGCGGCGGTCTGGAGGTGCCTGCGCTCGGCCATCATGCGGCCGATGTCGATCGCCAGAGCCGCGAACCCGAGGAAGACGACGAGGCCGATCGCGAAGAGGACGAGCACCTGGCCGTTCTCGCGGCGCCGATCGCGGCGCATCAGTTCATCACCATCGACGCATCGGCGCGAAGCTCGAAGAGGCCGTTGCCGTCGCCGTCGAGGATGGCGTCGAGGAGCGGCACGATGATCGACTGGTTGTAGGAGAGCTGGACCCTCACGATGCACCCCTCGCCGCTCGTTACGGTGCAGTAGGTGGTCGAGTCGGAGGTATTCGGGCACGGGACGCCTGCCGGCGTGCCACCGGCGCAGAAGGAGACCTCGACGTCTCCGTTCTGCCACAGGTCGTGGAACCCGTCTGCGTTGAGGTCGACGCCACCCGGGCACGGCGAGCTGGCCGAGAAGTGGGGGCTGCTCGTGCTGAGGAAGCCGAACGCCTGGGTCGCCGCCTCGACCGCATCGGTGCAGCGGTTCACGCCGTGCTCGGCGTTCGTCGACGTGCCGATGTATCGGTAGATCGTCGCCGCGCGGGCCCCCTCGCGCGCCGCGTTCGTGAGCGACACGTTGGCGCCGAAGAGGAGCCCGAACTGCACGATCCCCACCACGACCACCAGCAGCGGGAGGAGCACGGCCGCGAACTCGACCATCGCCTGGCCGCGCTCGCGCGAGTGCGGCGAACCGGCCGGCGAAGCCGGCATCGGCGCAGTGCGTGGCTCGGGGGAGGCGTTCGTCAAGGTGATCGGTGCAGCTCGTATCGGTTTCGGATGGGGGGAAGACCTACCCGATCGTAGAAATGGCTGACTGGTACCGATATAGGCCGTTGGGGGTGGTTCGCATGGGACCGATGGGAGGAGCGGCGTCGCCTCCGCGGCGGCCGGTCCTGTCACGGGATGTCCGTGCCGATGGGACGGCCGACGGCGTGCCGGGCCGGCCGGTGGAGCCGCCGGTACCTGACGGCCTCTGTCAGGAGTCCGGCTAGAATCGAGGCCCATGCCCGACCTCAAGGTCCATTCCCCGTACGAGCCGACCGGCGATCAGCCAACCGCGATCGCCGCGCTCGTCGACGGCGTGAACGCGGGGCTGAAGCACCAGGTCCTCCTGGGCGCGACCGGCACCGGCAAGACGTTCACCGCGGCGAAGCTGATCGAGGCGGTGCAGCGGCCGACGCTCGTCATGGCGCACAACAAGACCCTCGCCGCGCAGCTGTACCAGGAGTTCAAGGAGTTCTTCCCGGACAACGCGGTCGAGTATTTCGTGAGCTACTACGACTACTTCCAGCCGGAGGCGTATCTGCCCCGGACCGATACGTACATCGAGAAGGACTCGTCGCGGAACGACGAGATCGACCGGCTGCGGCACAACGCCACGCGCGCCCTGTTCGAGCGGCGGGATGTCGTCATCGTTGCCTCGGTGTCCGCCATCTACGGGCTCGGAGCTCCCGTCGACTACGGCGCGACCGTCATCAGCCTGAAGGTCGGCGGCTCGTACCGGCGCGACGGGATCCTCCGTCACCTGGTCGACCTCCAGTACCAGCGCAATGACGCGGCGCTGGGCCGGGCGAAGTTCCGCGTGCGCGGGGACGTGCTCGAGGTTCAGCCGCCGCACGGCGAGTACGTCGTGCGGGTCGACTTCTTCGGCGACCAGGTCGAGCGGATCGTCGAGATCGACGACCTGACCGGTGAGGTGCTCGCCGAGCGAACGGAGGTGAACCTCTACCCGGCGACGCATTACGTGACGCCGCGCGACAAGCTGCTGGCAGCCGCCGAGAAGATCGAGGACGAGATGGAGGAGCGCGTCCGCTGGCTCAACGACCAGGGCCGCGACCTCGAGGCGGCGCGGCTGAAGCAGCGCACGCAGTTCGACCTGGAGATGATGCGCGAGGTCGGCTACTGCTCGGGGATCGAGAACTACTCGCGGCACCTCGCCGGCCGCGAGGAGGGCAGCCGGCCGTGGACCCTCATCGACTACTTCCCGACCGACTTCCTGCTCGTCGTCGACGAGAGCCACATCACGATCCCGCAGGTCCACGGCATGTACAAGAACGACCGGACCCGCAAGGAGATCCTCGTCGACTTCGGGTTCCGCCTGCCATCGGCGCTCGACAACCGGCCGCTGACCTTCGAGGAGTTCGAGGACCACATGAGCCAGGTGGTCTACATGTCCGCGACGCCGGGCCCGTACGAGAC
>DASVEH010000062.1:0-2853 GCA_036380655.1 Candidatus Limnocylindria bacterium
GTGCTCATCACAGGCCTACTGCTGGGCATCCGCCACGGCATCGACTGGGACCACATCGCGGCGATCACCGACATCACCAGCACGACCGCGGCGGCGACCGCCGCGGAGGCGGCGCACGCCCGTGAGCATCGGAGCGCGACGGATCATCGGCATGGCCACGGCGGCACGACCGAGCTGCAGGCACACGGCGCCGGGGCCTCGCTCCCCCGCCCCGCCGCGGGCGGCGCTGGCGGTGCCGGCGTCGCGGCGGCCACCGTCGGTCCCCGCTGGATCGGCGCCGAGCAGCTGGAGGCGATCCGACTTGGGACGCTCTATGCCGTCGGTCACGGCATCGTCGTCATCGCCCTCGGGATCGCCGCGCTCTCGTTCGGGGCACTGCTGCCGGACTGGCTCGACCCGATCATGGGTCGGGTCGTCGGGCTGACGCTGGTCCTGCTGGGCGTGTGGGTCCTCTTCTCCGTGTACCGATACGCCCGGAGTGGCGAGTCGTTCCGCCTGCGAAGTCGCTGGATGCTGGTCTTCGATGGCGTCAGGTATGGGTGGCGCCGGCTCCAGGCGCGGCTGCATGGCCACGAGCACGTCGAACCGCTCGAGATGAGCTCCTACGGCACGCGCACCGCGCTGGGCGTCGGGATGATCCACGGCATCGGCGCCGAGACCGGCACGCAGGTCCTGCTGATCGCCGCGGTCGGCGGTGCGGCGAGTGCCGGCCTGGGTGTGCCGATGCTGCTGGCCTTCGTCCTGGGCCTGCTGATCTCGAACTTCGCGATCGTGGTCGTGAGCTCGGTCGGGTTCGTCGCCAGCCAGACGCGCGAGCTGATCTACGTCGCGGTCGGCGCCGTCGCGGGCGTGTTCAGCCTGGTCATCGGCGCGGTCTTCTTGTTCGGCCTCGATGGCGTGCTGCCGGACCTGGGGGCGATCCTGCCCTTCTAGTCGGGCCTCCATCCCCTGCGGTGGCGACCCGGTGACCCGCGACCGGCGAGGTCCCGCCATCGGCGTAGCATCGCTCGGTGCTCAGCGACAAGCTGCGATCCCGGCTGCAGGTGCTGTTCGGCGCGTCGGGACCACCGACCAGGCGTCAGAGCGCGGCCATACGGCTCGGCGCCATCGCCCTCCTGCCGCTGGCCACGCTGCTCATCGCCCTCGCCGAGGGACCGCCCCTCAGCATCGCCGACGCGTCGCCGCTCTATCTCATCGCGGTGGTCGGGATCGCGGTCGTGCTCGGGACCGGCGCCGCGGTCGCATCCGCGGTCGCGTCCTTCCTCCTGTACGACGCCTTGTTCGTCGAACCACGTTTCACGCTGGCCGTCGACGACCCCGAGGAATGGCTGAACCTGCTGCTCCTGCTGTTCGTGGGGATCGTCATCGGTCGCTTGGCGGCGCTCCAGGCCGAGCGTGCCAACGAGGCGACCCGGCGAGCCGGTGAATCGCGGGCGCTGTTCCGGATCAGCCGCACGCTCGCGACCGCTCCGAGCGTCGCCGACGCCCTGCCTGTCGTCATCGGGGACCTGCTGGCCGAAACCCGGATGGGTCGGATCTGGCTTGCGCGCCAGGAGGCGGGGCGAGAGATCGTCCTCGCCGACTCCGGTGACGGCCCCCGGCCGTCGCACCGGATCCACGTCGTGCTGACTCGAACGCCCGGTGATCTGCCGGCGCGCTGGGTCCAGGAGCATCGGCCGTTGGACCGCTCGGGCGACGAGCCGCCGGACCCGGGGGTGGGCCTGTACCGAACCACCATCTCAGCTGCAGACGAGGCGGTCGGATCGATCTGGGCGACGCGCCCGCGCACGGAGGGCGCGCCCGATCGCGAGGAGACCCGCCTGCTGAGCCTGGCCGCCGACCAGGTCGGGCTGGCACTCCGGCGTGAAGCCCTCATCGAGACCGCGAACGCCGCTAAGGTCGCCCGACGGGCCGAGGCGTTGAAGGACGCGCTGCTCGACTCGGTGTCGCACGGGTTCCGCACGCCACTTGCGACGATCCGGGCCGCCGCCGGCAGCCTGCTGGACCCGGAGGTGCGATGGTCGGACGAGGAGCGCCGGGCGGCCGCCCGCACGATCGACGACGAGGCCGGGCGACTCAACCTGCTCGTGCGGAACCTGCTCGACATGAGCCGCATCGAGGCCGGCGAGCTGCGGCCGAGCCTTGAGGCGCTCGACGCGGAGGGCCTGGTGACCGCGGTCGTGGAACGGGTGACGCGCAGCCTCGGCTGGCCGCCCGTCCAGATCGCGTTCGGGGCCGGCCTCCCGCCCATCCGGGCCGATGCGAACCTGTTCGACGAGCTGCTTGCCAACCTCCTCGAGAACGCCGCGCGCTACGCCCCCGATGCGGTGACCCGCGTGAGCGTGAACACCTGCCCGGACGGCCGCGTCCAGGTCCGGGTCGAGGACGCCGGCGCGGGCGTTCCGGCGTCCTCGCTGCCGCACCTGTTCGACAAGTTCTATCGGGTGCCGCGAGTGGGTGAGGGCGCTCGGCGCGGGCTCGGCATCGGACTCGGGGTCGTCAAGGGCCTCGCCGAGGCGATGGGTGGCGAGGTGGCCGCGAGCACCAGCTCGCTCGGCGGCCTGGCCGTGGACGTCTTCCTCCTCGCGGCGCCGGAGCCGCCGGGCGATGCCGGCGAGGGCGGTGAGACCTCCGAAGCGGGCGAGGGCGGCGAGGCCGGCGAGGCCGGCGAGGGCGGCGAGGCCGGCGAGGCCGGCGAGGCCGGCAAAGAGACAGGCTCATGACCGCGGAGCTCCCGCGGGGCGCGCACGTCTTGCTCATCGAGGACGACGGCTCGACCCGCACGCTGGTCGCGGCGAACCTCGAGGCCCACGGCTACCAGGTCCGTGAGGCAGGCTCGGCGGCCGACGCCGT